>DATMUQ010000001.1:0-2442 GCA_035563795.1 Terriglobales bacterium
AATTCTTCCAATTCGGCATTGAGCTGCGCCAGCTGCTCGCCGCCCGACATGACATGCAGCACCTCGTCGCGGCTGATCTCGCTCTTGCGATAGGTGCCGACGCTGGTGCCCCGATTGAGCAAGGTGAAGGTATCGCCGACCGGGAAGGCGTGATGGATGTTATGGGTGATGAAGATGACACCGACCCCGCGGCGACGGGCGAGTGCGACGTATTTCAGCACCATCGAGGCCTGATGCACGCCGAGGGCCGAAGTCGGCTCGTCGAGAATCAGCACCTTGGCGCCGAAATACATGGCACGGGCGATGGCGACGCATTGCCGCTCGCCACCCGATAAGGTGCCGACCGCCTGGGTCGGATCGCGCACATCGATGCCGATCTTGCCCAGCTCCTCGCGGGCGATCTCATTCGCCGTCTCTATATCGAAGCGCCGCAGCAGGCCGTGGCCGCAGGTCGGTTCCCGCCCCATGAAGAAGTTCCGGGTGATGCTCATCAGCGGCACCATGGCGAGATCCTGGAACACCGTGGCAATGCCGAAATCCAGCGCCTCGCGCGGCGAGGAGAAATCGACCTTGTTGCCGCAGACATGCATCTCGCCCTCATCGCAGTGATAGACACCGGAGAGGATCTTGATCAGCGTCGACTTGCCGGCGCCGTTATCGCCCAGCAGGCAATGCACCTCGCCGGGATAGACGGAGAAGGAGATGTTCTTCAGGGCGACGATGGAACCGAAGAACTTGCTGACATTGCGCAATTCGACCAGCGGCGCGCCGCTGTCCTGTCCTGCGCCATTCTGGGCTGCGACGCTCATTTGCGGGCCTCCGTTGCGCGGCGACGGATGAAGTCATTGAACAGCACGGCGATCAGCACCATGACGCCGAGGAAGACCTTGAACCAGTCGGTATCGACGCCGGTATAGAAGATGCCGATCTCCACCATGCCGAAGATGAGGGCACCGAACACCGCACCGATCGCCGAGCCATAGCCGCCGCTCAGCAGATTGCCGCCGATCACCGCCGCGATGATCGCCTCGAATTCCTTCTGGGTGCCGCGCAGGGTGTCAGCGGAGCCAGTCGAGAAGACCTGCACGCAGGCGAAGATGGTGCTGACGACGGCGGTCATGATGAAGAGGCTGATCTTCACCCGCGCCACCGGCACGCCGACATTGCGGGCAGCATTGGCGTCGCCGCCGGAGGCAAAGATCCAGTTGCCGAAGCGGGTGCGAACCAGAATCCAGGTGGCGACCGCCGCCAGCCCCAGCCACCAGAAGATGGCGACCGGAATGCCGTCGACGAAGGGCGCGCCGTCGCTGCGCTGGGCGATATAGCCGTGATGCGCCAGCCAGACGAAGATGCCGTTGCCGAGATGACCGGAGAAGAGCTGGACGATGAAATCGTTCTCATGGTCGTTGGTGATATAGGGGATCTGCGTGCGGTTGGTCACCAGGCGGGTCAGCGCCAAGGTGAGGCCGCGCAAGATGAACATCGACGCGAGCGTGACAATGAAGGATGGCAATCCGGTCTTGATCACGAGCCAGCCATTGGCCCAACCGACGCAGATGGCGACGACGAAAGCCGCGAGGACAGCCAGGGGTATCGGCCAGCCGGCCTCCGAGACCAGCATGCCGATGACGACACCGGCGAAGCCGATCATCGAGCCGACCGAGAGATCGAACTCGCCGGCGATCATCAGCAAAGCGACAGCCGAGGCGAGAATGCCGAGCTCGGCCGAGACCTCGAGGAAATTGACGATGCCGGGCGGGCTGAACAGGCCGCTGCGGCCGGCGATCGCGATGAAGAAGACTAGGACCAATATCGTGCCCGACAAAGCGCCGAGTTCGGGGCGCCGCAACAGCTTCACCCACCAATGAGCCCTGACCAAACGCTCATCCCCGGGGGACGCCCCTTTTCTGGTGACGCGCAATGTCAAATCATTCTGCATCTAGCTCGATCCGTTGGAGACGATGGTTGCGGGATGATGACGGCACCAACATGGTCGGCCTCGCATAGCGACCTCGCATGGTGGGCTTTCCATGGTGAACCTTAGAGGGATGACATGTCATCCAGTTCGATCGTCTGCGCCGTCTCTCTATTCTTGCAGACGAAGGCGCTGCAGGAGAGGTGCGCTGGCACCTCTCCTGGTTTGAGCAATCAGCGCGTGCCCTTCTTCGCCAGGTCGACGACCATGGCGGCATCTTCCTTGGTGATGAAGGCTGGGCCAGTATAGATGGTCGAGGTCGGCATCGTGCCATTGACCGCATTCAAGGTCAGGTCAACCACCGGCAGATAGCCGAGCAGATAGGGCTGGGCGTCGATGCAGAACATCATGTCGCCCTTGGCCACCGCTTCCAGCACCTCAGTCGAAAGATCGAAGGTACCGAACTTGATCTTGCCGATGAGATCGGCCTTCTTGAGGGCCGCCAAGACCGGCGCCGCCGGCGTCGG
>DATMUQ010000002.1:0-5446 GCA_035563795.1 Terriglobales bacterium
CCCGCCGCTGCCGACACTCAAGGGCATCGATGCCAGCGGCCGCGTCATCTATGTCGGCACCTTCTCAAAGTCGCTGTTCCCGGCGCTGCGTCTCGGCTTCCTGCTGGCGCCGCCGGCCCTGACCGAATATTTCCGCATGAGCCTGGAGGCCTATTCTCCCGGCGTGCCCACGGCGCTGCAGGCGACCGTTGCCGATTTCATCAATGAGGGGCATTTCGCCACCCATATCCGGCGCATGCGCAAGCTCTATGCCGAAAGGTACCAAGCCCTGACGGAGGCGGTGCGGCAGCATCTCGCCGACTGGCTCGATCTGGTGCCGACCACGACCGGCATGCATACCGTCGCGCATCTGCAGCCGGGCTTCGACGCAGATATCGTCAGTGCCGCTGCCGCCAAGCGGGGCGTTACAGTCACCCCGATCAGCCGCTTCTACCTGGGGCCGGCGCCGCACCAGGCCCTGGTGCTCGGCTTCAGCGGCTTTACGCCGGCCAAGATCCAGCACGCGGCGCAGATCCTGGAGGAGGTCTTTCAGGGTCTTGCGCCGCGCAAGCGCAAGGCGGCCCGCTAATGTCAAAGTGGTCTGGCTTTTTCATCAGAATGGACCTCCAAAGCAGACCAATATCGCCCTAATGTTACCTGGCATGAAGAGCGCCTGGATAGTCCGCCAGCTGTTCCACGGACGGGGCGGCGTCACTACGCTCTTGATGCAGGGTGACAGGAATAGGCCGAGCCAGTGCAGACCGGGGCCCCGAGCGTGAGTGATATTGACGTGGATGCGTTCGACTACATCATCGTTGGTGCCGGCTCAGCCGGCTGCGTTCTTGCCGGCAGGCTGAGCGAATCCGGCCAGCATCGCATCCTCGTCCTCGAAGCCGGACCGGCCGACAACAATCCCTGGATCCATCTGCCGATCGGCTACGGCAAGCTGTTCTATCACCCCGTCTTGAACTGGATGTACCGGACGGAACCGCAGCCGTATCTGGATGGCCGCGTCATCTATCAGCCGCGCGGCAAGGTCGTCGGCGGCTCCAGTTCCATCAATGCGATGGTCTATGCCCGCGGCCAGGCGGAAGACTATGACGGCTGGGAGCAGGCGGGTAATCCCGGTTGGGGTTGGCGCGAGGTGCTGGCGGCCTATCGCCGGATGGAAAACCATGCGCTGGGCGAAAGCGCCTGGCATGGCAGCGACGGCCCCGTCCATATCACCGACATAACCGCATCGGCGCATCCGCTGACCCATACTTACGTCAAGGCGGTACAGGAGACCGGCCTGCCCTTCAACTCCGATCTGAATGGTGAGACCGGCGAGGGCGTTGGCTATTACCAGATCAATACCGGCGGCGGCTTCCGGATATCTGCGGCCAAGGCCTATCTGCGGCCGGCCGAGCGGCGGGGCAATGTCCAGGTCGAGACATCGGCACTTGTCACGCGGGTCCTGATCGACGGTAACCGGGCGGTCGGTGTCGAATATCGCCAGAACGGCGTGCTGCGGAGGGTCAAGGCGCGGCGCGAGGTCATTCTCAGCGGTGGTGCGATCAACACGCCGCAGATCCTGCAGCTCTCGGGGATCGGCCCTGCTGCCTTGCTGCGAGAACATGGCATCGAGGTGATCGCGGATCTGCCGGCCGTCGGCCAGCATCTGCAGGATCACCTTTGCTATGATCATATCTACCGGTCGCGCAAGCCCAGCCTGAATGACCTGCTGCTGCCGCTCTCCGGCAAGATACGCGTGGCGCTGGATTACCTGCTGTTCCGCCGCGGTCCCCTGTCGCTCAGCGTCAACCAGGGCGGCGGCTTCATGCGCAGCCGCCCGGAATTGGACCGGCCGGACATTCAGCTCTATTTCTCGCCGCTCTCTTATGAGCGGGCCGTGCCGGGCGTTCGCGCCCTGATGAAGCCGGATGATTTCTCCGGCTTCTCGACCAGTGTCTCGCCCTGCCGGCCGAAGAGCCGGGGTCATGTGGCGATCCGCTCGGCGGACCCCGCCGTGGCACCACTGATCGATCCGAATTATCTGTCGGCCCCCGAGGACCTCGCCAATCTGCTCGTCGGCGCCAAGTTTCTGCGCCGTCTCGCGGCCACGCCGACCTTTAGCGAGACCATCGCCGAGGAATTGAAGCCCGGCCCGGCGCAGATATCGGACGAGGCACTCATCGCCGATATCCGGGCGCGGGCCTATTCGGTATTCCATCCCTGCGGCAGCTGCCGGATGGGTCCCGATCCCCGGTCCACCGTCGTCGATGCCAGGCTCAAGGTCCATGGCTTCGATGGCTTGCGGGTGGTCGATGCCTCGATCTTCCCGATAATTCCCTCCGCCAATACCAATGCGCCGGCGATGATGGTCGGTGAACGCGCGGCGCAGCTCATGCTGCACGAGGGCTGACAGCAGTTCTGCAGCGCTGCCGTGCATTCCGGTGGACTCGCAGCCGAGTCCCTCCAGACAAGGGCATGGCGACGTCAATCGGACGCATTCTCCGGCGGCCGACGCAGATTGTCCTTGCTCCAAGAGAAGAGGAAGAACACCGTCGTCTTCTGCTGGTAGGACGCCGCCGGATCTGGACGGGACGAGGCAATCAGCACACCCTCCTTGGCGTCATAGGCGGTGGCGGCGAATTTCGCTACACCCTGCTGCGTGTCACGCTTATAGAGCGCGATCTCCGGCACCGATAGCTGCCCGGCAAGCGGGACCGGCAGATTGATCTGGGGAATGCCGATGAGGAAGTCGCGATCGTCAACCGATAGCGCGCCGGCGCGAATCTCGACGATAACATCGGCCTTGCCGCGGTCATCGATCAATCTCTGTCCGGCACGGAGCAGATGGTCACGGATCGTGCCGATCGCATATTTGCTGTCATAGCCTTCGAAATTTGTCGCATCGACAAAGACTCGTTTGTCCTTGGGGATGTCGAGGGCAAGGGTTTCGGCGGCATGGTCCGCTGCGGTCGAGATCAGCAACTGCTCGGTCGCCGTGCGCTGCGGATCCGTGCTGCGAATGGTGGTGCAGCCGCCCAGCAGCAGGGCAAGAGCCGTCAATTTCAGGCCGACCGCGGCGAAGCGGGCAGTAAAATCGCGATGATGCATGGATTGATGCTCTGGCTAATTCAGATCTGGGGCTGGCTCCGGCCTGGCGACCGGTCGTTCCTCGTCTAACAGCGGAACTGCTCTTTCGCTCCCAGATTGCCGTTCCCGGCAAGAATGTTACGTCAAGTGGAGCGCTGTGTGGCGGGGCTGGCTGCGCGGGTGAGGTTGAGGGCGGTGTTGATCAAAGCGATATGCGAGAACGCCTGGGGGAAATTGCCGAGGAACCGACCGTCGACCGGCTCATACTCCTCCGATAGCAGGCCGACATCGTTGCACAGCGAAATGAGGCGTTCGAACAATGCGCGGGCCTCATCGATCTTGCCCTGCAGGATGAGATTGTCCGCCAGCCAGAAGCTGCAGGCGAGGAAGACGCCTTCACCTGGCGGCAAGCCGTCCTTGCTGTCGGTTGTGTCATAGCGCAGCACGAAGCCGTTCCAGGTGAGATGGCGCTGGATGGCATCCACTGTGCCGATGATGCGGGAATCGTCGGGCGGCAGGAAGCCGACCAAAGGGAGGAGCAGGAGAGCGGCGTCGAGTTCCGTCGATCCATAGGCGCGGACGAAGCTGTTCATCTCGGCATTGAAGCCCCGCTGGCAGATTTCAGCATGGACTTGGTCCCGCAAGGCGACCCAGCGCCGCAAGGGGCAGGGATTGTCCGCCTGTTCTGCCGTGCGGATCGCCCGGTCAAGTGCCACCCAGACCATGACCTTCGAGAAGGTGTAATGCTGCCGCTCGCCGCGCGATTCCCAGATGCCGTCATCCGGCTGCTGCCAGATCTTTTCCAGATAATCCATGATCGCCCGCTGCAATGACCAGGCGCTTTCACTGGCCGAGAGCTGGCCTTGCCGTCCTTGATAGAGGGCATCCATCATTTCGCCGAAGATATCGAGCTGCAGCTGACTGGCAGCGTCATTGCCGACACGGACCGGTGCCGAGCCGCGATAGCCTGGCAGCCAGGAGAGCGCCTGCTCCGGCAGCCAGCGCTCGCCGGCGATGCCGTAGAGTGTCTGGATCTGGGCCGGATTGCCGGCGATCGCCCGCAGCATCCAGCTGCGCCAGGATTCCGCTTCCTCATAATAGCCGGTATGCATCAGCGCCAGCAATGTGAGGGTGGCGTCGCGGATCCAGCAATAGCGGTAGTCCCAATTGCGCAGGCCGCCGACTTTCTCCGGCAGGGAGGTGGTCGGCGCAGCAACGATTCCGCCGGTCGGCAGATAGGTGAGCGCCTTCAAGGTGATCAGCGATCGCGTCACCACCGCCTCATAAGGCCCGTCATAAGTACAGTGGTCGACCCATTTTTCCCAATAGGTCTTGGCCTGCGCATAGGCCTGCAGCACGTCGACGGCGTCCGGCAGCGGCACATGCGAGGCCGTATAGGTCATGACGAAGGAAACGGTTTCATCGGCCGCTATCTCGAAATCGGCGCAAGTGTGAAAATCGGCACCCTTGGTCTCAATGGCGCTGCGCAGGATGGCGCGGTGCGGTCCGGCGATGGCGCTGATACCGGATCCGTCGGGCAGCCGCTCGACCCAGGGCACGGTGACGCCGTAGTTGAACCGCAACACCAGATCCATCTGCATCCTGACACAGCCCCGGCGCCCCATGACCAGGCGTACGATGTTGGAATGGCCGTTGCGCGGCGACATGAAGTCGACGACCGAGACCGCGCCCGTCGCCGTCTCGAAGCGCGTCTCCAGCAACAGCGTGCCGTCGATGTAATGCCGTTCCACCTTGGTGATGGCTTCGGCAGGTGCCAGCAGCCAGCGTCCGTTTTCCGCCGTGCCCAGCAGGGCGGCGAAGCAGGCCGGCGCATCGAAACGCGGCCAGCACAGCCAGTCGATCGAGCCGTCGCGGCCGATCAGTGCGGCGGTGTGCAGATCGCCGATCAGGGCATAGTCTTCAATGCGCTGAGCCATGGGCTGCGCCGGCAGTTGACGTGGTGGTGAAATCGATGACGACCTTGATGTCGTCGGGCTGGCGGGCAAAGGCTTCCTGCCAGCGATCAAGCCCGACCCGCCGGGTGATCAGCTTTTCCAGCCAGATGCGCGGCGCCTTCTCCAAGGCGATGACGGCCTGCTCATAATGCCGGCGATTGGCATTCACCGAGCCGAAGATGACGTCATTGCCGAGGACCAGGCGGGTACCAAAGGCGGACAGGTCAAGATCGACGACATGGCGCCCGCTGGACAGGCCGGCGAGACAAAGAATGCCGTTCGATGCCAAGAGCTGAAAGGCGTCGACCAGCACGCTCGCAGCGCCCGTGCATTCGATGACGATGTCGGGCCGCAGGTAGAGCGAAGACAAGCTGCCATGGTGATAGTGCCCGCCAAGGTCGCGGACGAGATCCGGCTTCAGGCCCGCGGTA
>DATMUQ010000003.1:0-6292 GCA_035563795.1 Terriglobales bacterium
CATCGCCTCGTCCCTCGCGGCGGAGATTCACGGCCTCGAGATCCTGAAGACCGATATCGAGGATGCCGAACACAACACCACCCGCATGGTCGTGCTGAGCCGCGAGCCGGTCGATCCCGATCCCAAACAGGGCACGGTGATCACCAGTTTCGTCTTCCGGGTGCGCTCGGTGCCGGCGGCGCTTTACAAGGCGCTCGGCGGCTTCGCCACCAATGGCGTCAATATCACCAAGTTGGAAAGCTATATGATCGACGGCCATTTCACCGTCGCGCAGTTCTATGCCGATATCCTCGGCCATCCCGACCAGCGCGGGGTACGCCTCGCTTTGGAGGAACTGAGCTTCTTCTCGCGGGAAGTGCGGATCCTCGGGGTTTATCCGGCCAGCTCGTTCCGCAGCCAGCAGGACTGAGACTCTATAAGAGTTGTGTTTATGCTTTAGCCACGTCCTTGGATTGCAAAAATCCGGGATCACACACTTTTATATCAGTTTCCCTACTGGTGATGCTGGCATGTCTTGCCCATATCTGCATTAATGAATGGGTTATTTGCCAGATAGGAGGTGGGGCCATGTTCCGTAGCGCTTTTGCGGCCCTGTCCATGAGCACGATTGCCAACTGCACCAGGGTCCTTGCCCGGGCGGCGGCCGGTCGGCTCGGTATCTCTTTCTCACGCAGCGGCCTGCGCCGCGGTGCCATCCGGCGCCTGATCCGCGGCTTCGTCGCGGGGCTTGCCGGTATGCTGGTGCCGCGACCTGAAGCCGTGCTCGTGCCGGTACCGGTGCGCGTCAGGTCGCGCCGTCGCTGACAGTTTCCGGCTGATCACGCGGGCAGAGTAGTCAGTCCGTTTGACGCAGCCAGGCCCTAATCAGCTGCCGCGAAATTGAATCCGCCCGCGGCATGCGAAAGTTATCACTCTCACCCAGGGCAAGCAGTTCAGCGCGCGTCAACCAACGCGCGCTTTGCAATTCATCGTTGTCGAGCTGGATCTCGTCGCTCAACGCCTCGGCGGTGAAGCCCAGCATCAGCGAAGACGGGAAGGGCCAGGGCTGCGAGGCGAAATAGCGGACATTCTTGACCAGCAAGCCTGCTTCTTCCAGGGTCTCGCGCGCCACCGCTGCTTCCAGCGTTTCACCGGTCTCGACAAAACCCGCCAGCACCGAATGCATGCCTGGCGCCCAGGCGGCCTGTCGCGCCATCAGGATACGTTCGCCCAATTGCGGGTGACGGTGGGTGATGCGCATGATCACCGCCGGATCGAGCCGTGGGAAATGCACCAGCCCGCAATCGGAATTGCTGCAGCGGCGTTGGTGCCCGGCCGCTTCGCTTCGTGTCAGGCTGCCGCATTTGCCGCAGAAGCGATGCCGCTCATGCCAATGCATCAGGCCGCGGGCATAGCCCATCAGGGCACCGTCACGCTGCGGCACCAATTGCCCGACGCTGCGCAATTCCAGGAATTGTCCGAAAGCTGTCGTCTCGCCCTCTTCGAGGTCGGAGATGTCAGCGACGAAGTAAGCCGTCTCCGCGGCCCGGCCCAGAAAGATGACCGTAGCGGCCCGGGTGACCACCTCCTGATACTGCGCCAGGGCTAAAAATTGCGCCTGCGGCTCGTCCGGGTTCAAAATCAGGTTACGTCCCCGCCAAGTCAGATGCAGACGCGTGAGAGGGTCTTGCATTCTGGCCGCTAACCATGCTGAATCCTGCCGCAAATAGGCGCTGCGGTCGAAATCGCCGGTGGCATAGAAGTTGACCGTGTCAGGTTCGGCCGCCCGTAAGTCGGCCGGGGTAGCGGAAGCACCCGTCATGATAATCGCGCCGTCCTGATAGGAATCGTTATCTGGAGTTGTTGATGATCCAAAGCCCGTTCGCCGTCAATCTGCTCGTGCGTGGCTCGCGTAATATCCTCGCCGCTACGGCTGTTCTTGTGCTGGCGTCTGTCGCCGGGCCGGCCATGGCGATCACCGCCGAGAATGCGCCCACCGGCGCCTTTGTCTATCAGGTGGTGCGCCAGGGCGAGATCATCGGCGAACAGCGTCTGACCTTCGAGCGCCAGGGCGAAAGCCTCGTTGTCTCGACCGATGCCAAGATCGACGTGAAGCTGCTCGGCCTCAGCCTCTATGGCTTCGATCAGCATTCCGAGGAGACCTGGAACAAGAACCAGATGATCGGCGTCTCCTCGACCGCCGATGATGACGGCACGCCGAAGAAGGTGAACATGACCTTGCAGGGTGGCCAGCTGACCGGCGACTTCAACGGCAAGACCCGCACGGCCCCCCTGGGCGTCTTCCCCAACAGTTTCTGGAACGAGGATTCGGTCAAGCAGAGCGAGATCCTCGATACCTCGCGCGGCAAGCTGCGCAAGGTGACGATCGCCGACAAGGGGACGGAGACGCTGAATCTGCCCTATGGCGCGGTCAAGGCGCATCATTATTCAGTGACGGGCGAACTCCCGCGTGAGCTCTGGTATGATGAGAAGGGGATCCTCGTGGCCGGCGAATTGACGGCCAAGGATGGCTCGACGGTGCGTCAGGAACTGATGCGCGTGCCAGGTAACTAAATCGCCAGGACCCGATTACCGCACCAAATCTTCAGGAGTAGCTGGCCAGCCAGCGATCAGAAGGTCGAGCGGGCGATATCGTCGTCGAAGATCATCTGCTGCGCTTCGCCGGCGGGGATCGGCCGGCTGAACAGATAGCCCTGGCCGAGATCGCAGCCGAGGCCCTTCAGCAGCTCCATATGCGAGCTGCGCTCGATGCCTTCGGCAACGACTTCCAGGCGCAGCAGGTGGCCGAGCTCGATGATGAGGCGCGCCATTTCCAGGTTGCGCGCGGCATCGGTGAGCGGCCGGATGAAGGACTGGTCGATCTTCAGACTGTCGATCGGCAGGCGATGCAGATGCGACAGCGATGAATAGCCGGTGCCGAAATCGTCGATCGAGATGCGGAAACCCATCTGGCGCAGGCGGTCGATCACCTGGATCGCCGAATCCGGATTATGCATGACCGAGCTCTCGGTCAGTTCCAGCTTGATATGCTTTGCCTGGGCGCCGGTCTGTTCCAGGATCCAGCCGATCTCGCTGATCAGCTGCGGATGCGCCATCTGCAGCGCCGAGAGATTGACCGAGATGAAGAAATCATCGGCGATGCCGAGCCCCTTCCAGGCCACCAGCTGCTCACAGGCGCGACGGAAGACCATCTGGCCAAGCGGCACGATCAGCCCCGACCATTCGGCAATGGGGATGAAATCTGACGGTGAGATCATGCCGCGGGTCGGATGCGACCAGCGCGCCAGGGCCTCGAAACCGGCCAGCCGGCCGTTATGCATCTGCACGATCGGCTGGTAGGCAAGCCAGATCTCATCGTCATTGTGCAGCGCCTGGCGGAGATCGGCCTCGATCTCGTGGCGCAGCATCAGCGCGGTGCGGATGCTGGGATCGAAGAAGACCGGCCCCTTATGATCGGTACTGTCGGCCTGGACGGCGGCGATCTCGGCATCCTCGATGAGGTCGCCGATATCGCGTTCCGGCGTGTTCATCACGGCGACACCGATACGGGTGCGGAGCGTCACCTGGCGGCGGCCGAAAGCGATCGGCTGTTCGGTGACGGCGCGAATGCGCTCGGTCATTTCGGTGACCTGATGCGCCGCGCGGCTCTTCAGCACCAGCATGAAATCCGAGGTGCCGAGATGCGCCAGCCAGAGATTGCTCTCGCTGCTGAGTCGCGTCGCAAAGAGGACGAGAATCTGTTCGGCGATATCCATGCCGAAGGTGCTGCGCAGGATCTTGAAATCCACCACCTGGACGCAGATCAGGGTGATGTCCTGGGTCGTCTCCGACAAGGTGTTCAGGTGCTGGCGCAAGCTCGCTTCGTTAGGCAGCCCGCTTTCGCTGTTGTGATAAGCGAGCTGGGTTAGATGCTGTTCGTATTCATGCTGCCGGGTGGCATCGCGCCACAGGCAGATCAGGCCGCCGCCATTCTCCAGCACCCGCTGTTCCAGCGCCAGCCAGCCATTGCTGCTCTGGCGCAGCCGCAGATCGAGATCGGCCGGCTCCACCGCTTGTGTGCCGGTGGTGAAGCGCTCCGTCGAATCCTGTTCCAGGGTCTCGGCGATCGCGACGGCATGGTCGTGGTAGCCATGGGTGGTGCGGCAATAGGCCTCCACCTTGGGGAAGAAATGCAGGTAGAGCTCATTGCAACTGATGAAGCGCTGCTGGTGATCGAACAGGGCATAGCCGATGCCGACACTGCCCAGCATCTTCGTCAGGTCGAAGCGGCCGCGCTCGACCTCGGTTTCGCTGTTGGCGTCGCTCCAGATACGCAGCCAGCCGCCGGTCGACAGGTGGAAGACACGACTGCGCATCCAGCCCCGCTCCGGCACGAAACGGGTGTAATCGGCGCCGTCCTTGCGCAGCATTTGCAGTGATTGGCGGACCAGCTCATCGCGGGCCGCAGCGGAGCGGAATTGCGGATTGCCGTTGAAGGATTCGCGCACCAGGTCGTCGAGATGGGCGCCCACCGCGATCTGCTCTTCCAGGTTATGGAAAAGACGTAAGCAGGCATCATTCCAGCGCAGCAGCCGGTCGTTCTCGTCGAACAGGGCGATGGCCTCTTTGCCGGAGTCGCAGAAGCGCCACAGCAGATCAAACTCGCTGCTGTCGATCAGAGCGCCGGAGATCGCCGTCAATTTGTCGGCTGGATACGCCACGAACTGCCTATGTGCTTATAAATTCACGCTTTTCGCGCCGGGCCGGGGTCCGAAGGATACAGTTGCACATTGATCGTAAATTATTGGTATAATGGCTGCGGGAGGTTGGTGGTGGACGGGCGTCTCGCCAACCCGGTCAGGTCCGGAAGGAAGCAGCCGTAACGAGTTTCGCGCTCGGGTCGCTATCCAGCCTCCCACCTCTAGCCGCGGCAGGAACCGCCCGGCGACCAGCCTCGTTGGACCGGCCGAGACCAGATTGCACATGACCGAGCCGACAACCCAAGCCGACAATTTGCCTTCCGAAACAGCCACCGGCGACGGTGGCTATCGCGTTCTCGCGCGCAAATACCGGCCGACCGGTTTCTCCAGCATGATCGGCCAGGAAGCCCTGGTGCGCACGCTGACCAATGCCATTGCCCAGGGGCGCCTTGCCCACGGCTTCATGCTGACCGGTGTGCGCGGCGTCGGCAAGACCACCACGGCCCGCATTCTTGCCCGTTGCTTCAACTGCATCGGCCCCGACGGTACCGGCGGCCCGACCGTGACCCCCTGTGGTGTCTGCGACAATTGCCGGGCGATCGCCGAGGACCGCCATGTCGACGTCATCGAGATGGACGCCGCCAGCCGCACCGGCATCGACGATATCCGCGAACTGATCGAGGGCGTGCGCTATCGCCCGGTCAGCGCTCGCTACAAGGTCTATATCGTCGACGAAGTCCATATGCTCTCGGAAAAGGCCTTCAACGCTCTGTTGAAGACCCTGGAAGAGCCGCCCGCCCATGTGAAATTCATCTTCGCCACCACTGAGATCCGCAAGGTGCCGGTGACGGTACTGTCGCGCTGCCAGCGTTTCGACCTGCGCCGCATCGAGGCTGATGAACTGGCCGCGCACTTTGCCCGCATTTCCACCAAGGAAGGGGCGAAGATCACGCCGCAGGCTTTGGCGCTGATCGCCCGCGCGGCCGACGGCTCGGCGCGTGACGGCCTGTCGCTGCTCGACCAGGCGATTGCGCTCAGCGATGGTGAGATCACCGAGACCGAGATCCGCGACATGCTGGGTCTCGCCGACCGCACCCAGCTCTTCGATCTCTATGACAAGATCATGCGCGGCGACATCGCTGCTGCTTTGGCCCAGCTCGCCGCCATGTATCACGGCGGCGCCGATCCGGTGGTGGTGATCCAGGACCTGCTCGATCTCACCCATTGGCTGACCCGCGCCAAGATCACGCCGGATGTCCTCAACCAGCCGACCACGCCGGAAGCCGAACGACGATTGGGCGAGGCCTTGAGCGCGCAGCTCTCGGTGCCGATCCTGAGCCGCACCTGGCAGATGCTGCTGAAGGGCCTGACCGAAGTGCAGCAGGCGCCACAGCCGCTGGCGGCGGCGGAGATGGTGCTGATCCGGCTCACTCATGCGGCACAGATGCCGACCCCGGGTGAGTTGGTGCGCCAGTTGACGGAAAATGGCGGCGGGCAAGCCGTGCCGCCGATGAACGGTGCCGGCGGCGGTCGCCCCGGTCCATCTGCCAGCGCGGCGTTGTCTAGTTCGGGCGGGAGCACGATGGCGACGGCCCGGGTGCTGGTCAATCCCT
>DATMUQ010000004.1:0-5171 GCA_035563795.1 Terriglobales bacterium
CCCGCCGCTGCATCATCTGGATGACGGCGCGCCGCTTGAGATCGCCACCGGTCAGCACCGGCTCGCCAGCGAGATGATCGAGATAGCCGGTGATCGCCGTGCATTCGCTGATATAGGTGCCATCCGCCAGTTCCAGCACCGGCACGGCGGCGCCGGGATTTTTCGCCAGGAAGTCCGCGCCTTTATGTTCGCCGCCGGGCACGTCGACGGTGACGAATTGCACCTCATCGGTGAGCCCTTTCTCGGCCAAGGCGATGCGAATGCGGGCCGGATTGGGGAAGCCTTTGAAGTCGTGGATCTTCATCATGTGGCGAGGTCCTTCCTGCTCATGGGGACAGGTGTGGGCTGGGGTTTAGGTATCGACCCAACAGGTGGCGTCTTTCGTCTTCCGACTAGTTGGTAGGCAATCAAGGTAAAACAGGCCAAAGCATTGCGGTGCCGATACGGCCGGTAGGCCAATACGTTACAGCTTAGGGCGTTGCGGCTTAAGGCGTTACAGTGGCGATAAGCGTGGCGACGGTCGTATCGAAGATCTCGATGTCGTTCTGTGCCCGGGCCGAGAGCAGCGCGCCCTGGAAGCCCGCGAGAATCGCCTGCGCCGAGCGCTGCGCCGCCTTTTGACTGGGCCGATGGCCATCGGCATCGGTCATCTCCAGCAGCACGCTTGCAAGCCAGGCGGTGTTATCCGCGAAGAAACCGCGCACTGCGGCCTGGACCGGCTTCGGGAGATTGGCGAATTCAGCAGCGAGCACACCGCACAGGCAGCCGCTGCCGGTCGTCAAGGCCTCGCGATAGAGTCCGGCATAGCGCTTTAACCGCTTCGCCCCACTCGCCTCGGTATCCCGGATCGCCGCCAACTGCTCGTTGAACGTGGCACGATAGGTCTCCACGATTGCCAGGCCGAGATCGCCCTTGGCCGGGAAATGGTGATGGATGCTCGGCTTGCGGATACCGACCGCGTCGCTGAGATCGGCATAGCTGAAGCCGGCATAGCCGGTCTTGCGCACGATGCCGATGGCGTGGTCAATGAGGGTCTCGCGTGTGTCCATATTCATTACCTACCAACTAGTAGGACGAACCGCAAGCGAAAAATTGCAAAGGTCCGGACGCAGGCAAAAAAAGCCCGCTGACCTCGTCGCAGATCAGCGGGCTGTTACGCCGGGAGACGATCGACAGCTAGAACGATCGTGCTCTAGCTGTCGAGCCAGGCGAATTCGGTGACGCGGCCGTTGAACAATTCGTCGACGCCGCCGACACGGTAGCCCTTGACCTTGTCGGTATGGGCTTCCAGCACATTGGAGAAGACCGGGATGACGGCGCCGCCATCCTCATGCAGCATCTTCTGCGCGTCCCACAGATAGGTCTTGCGCTTGGCCTCGTCGAGCTCGCCGGCCGCATCGGCCAGCAGCTTGTCGAAGGCCGGATTCTTCCAGCCGGTCTCGTTCCAGTCAGCATCCGATTTGTAGGCGACCGAGAGCATCTGCAGGGCGGTCGCACGACCCGCCCAATAGGAGCCGCAGAACGGCCGCTTCAGCCAGGCATTGTCCCAGAAGCCGTCGACCGGCTCGCGCTTGATGCTCATCGAGATGCCGGCCTTGGCGGCGGAGGCCTGGTAGAGGGCAGCGGCATTCACCGCCCCTTCATAGGCGGCGTCCGAGGCGGTCAGTTGGATCGTCGCACCACCGATATTGGCCTTCTTCAGATAGAACTTGGCCTTGTCGGCATCGAACTTGATCTGCGGCAGCTCGCTGTTGAAATAAGGATCGTTCTTCGGGATCGGATGATCATTGCCGACCGTGCCGTAATCGTTGAACAGAATCTTCAGGAAGGCCTCGCGGTCGATCGCGTATTTGAGGGCGAGGCGCAGATTGGGATCGCTGAAGGGCGCCTGGTCGACCCGCGCCGCCATGATCGCATGCCAGCCGGTCGGCGCATCCTCGAGCTTGAAGCCGGGCGTCTGGGTCAGGAGATCGACACTGGTCTTGCCGGCGCGGTTGATGATATCGACCTGGCCGCCGACCAGCGCATTCATGCGGACAGCGGTGTCGTTGATCACCGTCGTTTCCACCGCATCGACGAAGCCGCGATCGCTGCGCCAGTAATTCGCGTTCTTGACCACGCGGGCATTGATGCCGGGGCTGAAGCTGTCGGCCTTGAAGGCGCCGGTGCCGATCGGCTTCGACCAATCCTTGAAGCCATTCGGCACCACCTTCATGTGATAGTCGCCGAGCAGATAGATGAACTCGGCATCGGGCCGCGACAGCGTGACCTTGACCTGGCTGTCGCCGCTTTTGACGACATCCTGCACATGCTTCATCTGCCCGACCATGGCGGAAGACGAATCACCGCGATGCAGGTTCAGCGAATAGATGATGTCGTCGACATCCAGCGTCTTGCCGTCATGGAAGGTGACGCCCTTGCGCACATTCAAGATCCATTCCGTGGCGCCCGGTTTCACTTCCCAGCTTTCCAGGAGATCGGGCTGAGCGCGGCGATCGGCGTCATATTCGATGAAGCTGTTGAAGACCTGGGAGCCCAGCGTGATCATGACGATCTCGGTATAGCCGCGGGGATCCCAGCTATCGGTGGTGCTGCCGCCGGCGAGACCGAGACGCAGGGTGCCGCCCTTCTTCGGCGTATCGGCCCTGGCCGGGCCGGTGCCGAGCAGCGAGACGGCGGCGGTCGCCGCGCCCATGGCCGTGGCGGCGGCCAAAAAGTCACGCCGCGACACCCGGCCGGCCATGAAGGCCTGCCGCAGATTGATCCAAGAACTCATGTCATCCTCCCAGATGTGACCGTCTTCGACGGAGCGCATGTGCTGGCCGCTGCCGTCATCAGCGCTCCCCGCGCCGTTGTCGTTCCGCACCGCCGGGCCTTATCTCGGCCCTCATCTCGGCAGCTGCGATTTCCATCCAGGAGTAACGTTTGGGCCGGTGATGGCCCATCGAATTGTTTTCACGGATTTGCTGAAAAATTTTGCACGGGCTTTTGCCGCCCGGCCGCCGGCTTTATACAGGTGGCGCTATTTCGGCACCGAGACCGCCAGCACCTTGCCGTCGCCGGTCACTTCCATGAAGCCGGGACCATAGGCGTAGATCGACGAACAGAGCAGCCCCTGATGATCGTCCCTGGTGCAGGACTTGTCGCCGACCACGTTCCAGTCCGCCTGGAACGAGCCGCTGAAAATACCGGCATAGACATAGGTGCCGCTGACCGTATGGGAGGTGCTGTTCCAATGGGTGGTGCCACGCAACGGCCGGCCATAGGAGATAAAGCGATAATCCCTGCCGGTCAGGAGCTCGACGATCTGTGGTGCAGTGAGCGGCTGTGCGTTGGGGATCGGCGGCGGATCGCTGTCAGCACGGGCCCCGTTCGCTGCTGCCACCATGCCGCCGATCATCCCGACCAGCAGCAATGCCGGCAGCACGGATAGCCGGTAACGTGCCTTGCGCGTGTTTTGACGGACCGCTTGCCGTTGCCTGTCATCGAAACGCTGCCTGCAGATGCGCGTCATCCTGCCAATTCCTGCCATGCGCTGTTGCGGGAAGCACCTTATGCCCCGATGCTCTTGCCGTGCCCTTACTGTGATCCGCATGAAGCGCGCGGGCAATGACGGCCGCCACAGATGGCAGCCTTTATGGCAGGAGTTGCGACACCGCCTGTGATCTCTGCCACAGTATGGCGGCTATCATAGCGCACCACCTCGAAGACCGGACTGGCCGGCTCGGCTGCGGCCCCAGCCCTAGCCATGACAAAATGCGAAGCATCGCATGACGGAACAACGCTACTGCGTCGCAGCATGCCGGGTTAAGGTCTATTTATCGTTGGGGACCAGCGCCCTCGCCTCATTTCCCTGAGCGGCGATCCGGCCTCCCGCCACAATTTGCTGCATTCTATTGATGGACAATCTCAACATTTCCTGCACCTGACGGGCCGCGCGCCTGACAGGGCGCCGGGTAGCGGTTCGGGATTGCCGGTTTTCCAGATATCGCCGCGGCCGGAAACGGTGCGGCCTGCCACCATAAGCCTATCGCAGGATGAGACCGGCGATGGACCGGGAGACAGACGGCCGTCAGGCAGCGCTGTCCCGCGCCATCATCGTCTCGCCGGCCAGGGCTGTCGATGCGAGGAATGAGGATGGATCATCGATCCGAGACCACAGCCTGCTGCGAAACAGTTGATGTGCGGGATGCTGCCGATACCACCGAGATGACCGCCGAAACGCACCACACGGCAGCGGATCGGGCGGCCACGGATGCGCGGATAACGGATCACCAGACCGTGGCGCCGCGGGGCCGTGGCTCGCTCGGCTGGACCTTGGCCGCCACCAGCCTCGGCCTTATCGTCGTGCAGCTCGACATCACCATCGTCAATGTCGCCTTGCCGCATATCGGCACGCAGCTCGGTGCCGCCGTCGGCGGACTGCAATGGGTGGTCGATGCCTATACCCTGGCTTTCGCCGGGCTGCTGCTCTCGGCCGGTGCCGTCGGTGACCGGCTCGGCGCGCGCGGCACCTATGTCCTCGGCATCGTGCTGTTCGGCCTCTCCTCGCTCGCCTGCGGCATCGCCCCGGATACCTTGACCCTGGTCATTGCCCGCGTGGTGCAGGGTGCCAGTGCCGCCATGATCATGCCGACCTCGCTCGCCTTGATCGCCCATGCCTGCGGTGACGATCACAAGAAGCGCACCCGCGCCATCGGCTGGTGGAGTTCGACCGGCGGCGCTGCTGTCGCGGCCGGGCCGGTGATCGGCGGCTTTCTGATCGATGCCTTCGGTTGGCGCAGCATCTTCCTGGTCAATATCCCGCTTTGCGCCCTCGCCCTCTGGTCGGTCTGGCGCTATGTGGCGGAGAGCGCCACCCACAAGCCGGGCAGCTTCGACTGGCTGGGCCAGATCCTCGCCATCGTCACCCTCACCAGCCTCACCGGCGCGGTCATCGAAGCGGGATCGCGCGGTTGGAACGATGCCTTCGTGATCGAGGCTTTCGGCGTCGCCTTCATCAGCCTGCTCGCCTTCCTGATCGCCGAGCGCAAGCACGCCCATCCGATGCTGCCGCTGGGCTTCTTCCGCCGCTCGACCTTCTCGGCGGCGAGCTGTGTCGGCGTCGTCGCCAATTTCACTTTCTACGGTCTGATCTTCATCCTCAGCCTCTATTTCCAGCAGGTGCGGCA
>DATMUQ010000005.1:0-2690 GCA_035563795.1 Terriglobales bacterium
CCGATGATGAGGCCGATCAGGGTGCCGGCGGTTGCCAGTTCCAGCGTCGCCGGGAACACGTGCTGGATATCCTCCAGCACCGGATGGCCGGTGCGCAGTGACATGCCGAGATCACCGTGCAGCACATGCGTGAGATAGATCCAGAACTGCTGGTAAAGCGGCAGATCGAGACCGAGATCGAGGCGTGCCTTGGCATAGACCTCGGCCGGCGCGTGGTCACCGACCACGGCGAGGGCAGGGTCGACCGGCAGGATACGGGCGATCACGAAGGTGATGATGAGAAGGCCGAGCAGCGTACTCAGCACGGAAATGACGACGCGCAGTGCGGCCTTCATATCTTCGATCCAATTGGCAGAGGGAGGCAAATCATGGGACGGCTAATAGCCGATTGGCAGCCGAGGGCCAATGTTTTGTTGCACGGCATTTCGGTGCCGGGTGAAGCCAGGCGCAGCATGGCGCCGATGCCTCAAAAGAGCACCGCCGGACCGAGGTCCGGCGGTGTCAGTTGAATCAGCTGAATCAGCGTTTTCGTCATCAGATGACTAGGTAAAAAGACCCAATCACTGCTTGACGACGTCGTGGTAGAGGTCGAGATCGAAGCTGGGGCCCATGATGAAGCCCTTCACCTTGTTATTGATCGCGGCGGTTTCGATCTGCTGGAACATCACCACGAACGGGCCGTCATCCAGCACCTTCTGCTGGATATCGCCATACATGGCGGCGCGCTTCGAGCTGTCCAGCTCGTCACGGGCGGCATAGACCTCCTTGGTCAGATCGGGAATATCCCAGGCATTGCGCCAGGCCAGCAGCTTATGCGTCGAGGTGTCCGAATTGTCGGCATTGGTCGCATAGCCTTCGGCATTGGAATGCGGATCCTGATAATCCGAACCCCAGACGCCGATATAGATATCGTGCTGGCGGGCGCGGTACTTGGTCAGGGTCTGCTTGTTATCCGCCGGCTTGATCTCCAGCTTGATACCGGCCTTGGCCCAGGTCGACTGGATCGACTGCGCCAGTTCCATGGTCTCGGTCTTGTTGGTGGTGTCCATGGTGACGCTGAAGCCGTCAGCGAGACCGGCCTGCTTCAACAGCTCCTTGGCCTTCTCGACATCGAGCTTGTAGGGCGTGGCATCAGAAGCGCCGAGCTGGCCATCCGGCAGGATGGTCTGGTGCGGCTTGTCGACGCCCTTGAATAGGGTATTGGAGATACCGTCATAGTCGATCAGGTACTTGAGTGCCTTGCGCACTTCCGGCTTGGCCAGGTACTGGTTCTTCTGGTTGAGGCCGAGATACCACAGGGTCGCCTTGGCGGCCGATTGCAGATGCACGTTCTTGTCGCTCTGCAGCGCGGTCAGCTGGTCGCCGGTCACGTTGCGGGCGATGTCAACGTCGCCCTTCTGCAGCAGCAACTGCTGCGAGGCGCTTTCCGTCACGTTCTTGATCAGGACGCGCTTGATCTTCGGCACGCCACCCCAGTAATGCGGGTTGGTGACCAGGCTCAGCGATTCATTCGGCTTCCATTCCTTCAGGAAGAAGGGGCCGGAACCGGCATAATTGGTCTTCAGCCAGGCATTGCCGAGATCGCCGTTCTGCTCATGCGACATGACCAGCTTCTTGTCGACGATCGAGCTGGTATAGCTGATGCAGTTGAGGAAGAAGGTCGGCGCATAGACCTTATCGAGCTCGACTTCCAGCGTGTCCGCATCCTTGGCGCGGATCATCTTGGTGGCATTGTCCTTCGTCAAACCGAACTGGTTCATGATGAAGGCCGGGTTCTTGTCCATCTGCACGTAGCGCTGCAGCGAGAAGGCCGCGTCTTCGGCGGTCAGGTCGTTGCCGGACTGGAACTTGATGCCCTTGCGAATCTTGAAGATGAAGGTCTTGCCATCGGCGCTGGTCGACCAGCTCTCGGCAGCCTTGTTGATGATCTTCGACGTGTCGCTGGGGTCGAGAGCCACCAGGCGGTCATAGGCATTGGCCTGATATTCCGAACTGGAGATTTCATAGATCTCACCCGGATCGAGCGAGATGATATCGTCGATCACATAGGCCATAACCAGCGTATCTTTCGGCGTAGCGGCATAAGCGCTGGCGCCGGCGGCGATCGTCAGCATCAAGGCGGCGACGGTCGTTCTCAGCAGCGGTTTCATTTTTCAAGCTCCCGGTTTGCCGTCTGTCCCCTTCGCGACGGCGAGCGAGCCAGCCTCGACCGAGGCGGCGTCCGCGACGCTAACATGGTTGTGTCACAAACGTAAATAAGATTGACCGCGCGGTAAAATTGCCGGGAAAACGTGGGAAACTTGTGCCAAGCTCCGGTTGTACGAGCAATAAGCTCGGTTCATGAACGGGACCCGCCGCCGGAATGAGAACGCTGTCCGTGTCGCCGCCGGAAGGGACTGATTGTCATCCGGAGGACCGGTTTGAAATGACCCGGGGTTCCAGTCACAATCGGATGCATCATAATCGGATGTCATGACCAAACGTCGACTGATTTACGTGGCGGCGCTGCTGATCCTGACCCTTGTCGCCTATGGTGCCCGGCGCTGGCTCACCGCACCCGCCGCCTTGACGCCCGAAGACCGCGCGCTGGTCGCCAGGTCCTGTACCGGCGAGGGCACAGAAACCGGGCATCCGTTGCTCGCCAGCGACGTGGTGGATAAGCGGGTGGCGGAGCGCTACGGGGCCGCCTG
>DATMUQ010000006.1:0-6811 GCA_035563795.1 Terriglobales bacterium
CGTGACCTGCCGCCCCGCATCATCGACGAAGGTGCCATCGCCCTCGGCATGCGCCTGGCCGCCGATGGTTGCGAAAGCAATAAGTGCAAGGAGCAGGATTCTGGAACGGGCAACCTGCCAGACAGGTGTCGTTCCGGCAGAGAGGCGGCGTGAAAGCAGATGAGGGAGCATCGGCCGATCTCACAAAGGAAGGAGGACAACCTTTAGCAGCATTATGCGCGCTTGAATATAACGAACGGGCTGATCCCGTTCAGCGGCCAAACTGGCGGCTGGCAGGGGGCTTCCTGACGTCGACAATTTGCCGAACGCACATTGCCGCCCCGATGAAGAAGATTTGATCGGCTTATCCGCCTTGTCCCGGGACCTTCCCGCGCTGGCCGGCGTTGCGGTTGCCGGGACTTTTTCTGCCTCTGACAGGCGGTGGATGACCCGGCCGCGGATCAGATCAAACCGCCTTTCGGAGACGCAATGAAGACAGCGCGTATCGATTGCCTCGATGGCCTGCGCGGCCTCGCCGCCATGTGGGTGCTTCTCGGCCATGCCAGCCTGTTATCGGGCTTCAAGATTCCGCTCATTCACGCGCCGGATCTCGCCGTCGATCTCTTCATGATGCTGTCGGGCTTCCTGATGGCCTATCACTATATCGAGCGGCGCGCGCGCGAGCCGTGGCAGGCGCCGCGCACCTGGATGACCTTCTGGACGCGCCGCTTCTTCCGCATTGCCCCGCTTTACTATCTGCTGCTGATGGCAGCGCTGCTGGCCGGCCCGGCCTTGGGCACCGCCCGCAACATCATCTGCGAGGTGGTGCCGGGGACCGGCACGGTCGATGCCCGCTATTTCGACCAGAGCTGGCAGAACCTGCTGATGCATGTGAGCTTCATCTTCGGCTTCAGCCCGGCCTATCACTTCCGCACCGCCTTGCCCGATTGGAGCATCGGCCTGGAAATGGCCTTCTATGCGGCCTTTCCCTTCCTCATGCTGCTGGTCATGCGCTTCGGCTTCATGGCGACGGCGATTACCGGCGCGCTCGCTTGCCACTTCCTCTCTTTGCTGTTCCCCGCCTATTTCCAGTCCTTCCAGGAGCCGGCGATGCTGGCGCTGAAACTGCCGATCTTCCTCGCCGGCATGCTGGTCGCGGCCTCGCTTTCGGCGAGCGGTTGGCGGCGTCTTGCATTGCTGGCGCTATCAGTGGTGATCTGCCTGACGCCGGTCCTCGGTGCGCCGGCCTTCGGCCTCGCGCCCGTCATCCGCCTGCTCTGCCTCGGCGCCCTCGCGGTGCTAGCCGATTGCCATCGCCTGCCGCAAAGAGCCGGCCTGCACCGCCTGGCGCCGGCTTTGTCCGGCCTGCTCGGCGGGCGGATCGCCACCTTCCTCGGTGACAGTTCCTACGGCGTCTATCTGCTGCATCTCCTCATCATGCTGCCGGTGATGCAGGGCATCGTCATCTGGCTGCATCCGGCTTCCTCGGCGCTGTTCTTCGTGGAGACGGTGGCGATCACCATGCCGCTGGTCTATGCCGTTGCCTGGCTGCTGCATCTGACGATTGAGCGGCCCGGCATCCAACTCGGCCGGCGATTGCTCGGCAGCGCCCGGCGCATTCCGGCGGAATCCGGCGCCGCCTGAACTTCTCTCCCGTGGCACCCGGCGCGGCGCCAGGGTTTGGCAAGATATTGTTCGCACCTGCGGAACTTTAGCCGCCACAGGCCGTTGTCGATGCCGTGCGGGCAATCCGCGCAGAGATAAGCGTCAGATGACATGAAGGCTGGATGCCCCTGGCTGTGATGCATGGGGCTGGCTTGCCGGATTCGCGTATACGCAGGCGCGGCCGGGCATGTCATTCCATCCGGTAGAAGAGGGGCCTTCATGCAAAACGTCTCGCAACCGCGCGGCCAGCAGGACAACGAGACCGTGATGCTGATTGCTGGCTTGCGCCAGTATATCGACACGATGCTGGGGCGTGCCTTGCCGGACCTGTCGTCTTTCGCCTTGGTGGATTTTCCCAAGCATGACAATGTCGGCGACAGCGCCATCTGGCTGGGCGAGGTTGCCTATCTCAGCGCCCGGCGGGCGAAGCCCGGCTATGTCTGCACCTTCGGCGATTTCAATGCCGAGGAACTGCGGCGCCTGGTACCGGAGGGGCCGATCCTGATTCATGGCGGCGGCAATTTCGGCGATATCTGGCCGGCGCACCAGGCCTTCCGCGAGACCCTGCTCGCCCAGTTTCCCGACCGGCAGATCATCCAGCTGCCGCAATCGATCCAGTTCGACAGTGACGAAGCGCTGAAGCGCACGGCGGCGGCCATCGCCAAGCATGGCCGCTTCCATCTCTTCGTGCGTGACCGGCGCAGCCATGACATCGCCCACAATGCCTTCGACTGCCCGGTCGAGCTCTGCCCGGATTCGGCGATCTATCTCGGGCCGATCGTCCGGCCGGTGCGGCCCTCGAGCGATCTCTTCTGCCTGATGCGGATGGACCGCGAGCGCACCGAGGCCTCGGCGGCGGATGTGGCCTTCCCGCCGGAAGCGGTGGTGGGCGACTGGACCCGGATCAGGCGCCATGAACGGACCATCAACAAGGTCTCCTCGCTGCCGCTCAATCCTTTCCTTTCGCCGATGGAACGCAAGTACCAGTTCTACACGGCGCTCGGCAATCGCCAGCTCCGTCGCGGCGCGCAGCTCCTCTCTTCCGGCAGCGTCGTGCTGACCGACCGGTTGCATGCGCATATCATCGCGCTCTTGCTGCAGATCCCGCATATCGCGCTCGACAATTCCTATGGCAAGGTCAGCGGCTTCGTTGAGCAATGGACCGGCGCCTCCGGCCTGGTGCATGTGGCGAAAGAACTTCCCGCCGCGTTCGAGATCTATCGCAGCCTGAAGCAGGACAGCCGGCAGCGTCACGCCGCCTAGCGGCAGGCAACCTCTCCACGCCAGCCTTTCGGTCAATTGCCATCGCCGCTTTGCTCGGGCATAACCGGGCGGTGGGCAAAAGATGTCGCCTGGCCGATGCAGCCGGGCGCCGCGGACGGGGAGGGTGACGATGCTGCTGGTGACCGGTGCTGCGGGTTATATCGGATCGGCGATCCTGCGTCGGTTGGCGCGGATGTTGCCCTTGCCGGAACTTGCTGCTCTCGCCCGCAACGGTGCCAAGGCCAAGGCCCAGCTGCCGGCCGGCATCGAGATCCGTCTCGCCGATTACGACGATTCCGTTGCTCTACGGATCGCTCTGCGCGATGTGACCAGGCTGATGTTCGTCGCCAGCGATGGCGCTGCCCGTGATGTGCTGCGCCATCACGCCAATGTCTTCGCGGCGGCGGTCGAGGCCGGCATCAAAGAGATCGTCTTCACCAGCATCGTCGATGTCGGCGACCAATCGCCGTTCTATTATGCCCCCGTCTACCGTGCGGCGGAACAGCAGCTGGCGGAGACGGGCATCCCTGCCACGCTCTTGCGCTGCGGCCTCTACAGCGATTTCGTCCAGGCCTACTGGCTCGCCCCGGCGCTACCGACCGGCACGGTCACGCTGCCGGCGGGCGAGGCGCAGATCGCCGTCGTGTCGCGCGACGATATCGCCGCGGCAGCGGCGGCCATCCTTACCGGTGATGATCATCTCGGCCGGACCTATCGCCTGACCGGCAGCACGGCCCATGAACTCGCGACCCTGGTCGACACCGTCAACCACGAGCTTGGCGCGAAGATCGCCTATGCCGATTGTCCGGCGCCGGATTACCTGCTGCAGGCCTGGCAGGATTTGTCCGATCCCTGGCCGCAGGCCTTCTCGACCATGTTGGCCAGTATCCGGGCGGGCAATTTCGCCACTACCTCCGATGACATCGAAAAGCTTACCGGCCGGCCGGCGGAGGATTTCGCCAGTTTCCTGCGACGAACCCAGGCGAAGCGGTAAGGCCAACCGGCGCCACCCGCCGGCGCGGCGTCATGACATTCTCGCGACATGCCGTCTTCCCGGCCGGTTCTTGACCCAGGTCAAAGGGCATCGGTGAAGCGCCGCTAAACTGGCCGCACTTCTTTGAGGCATAGCGGCCGGTAGCGCGGCCGCGCCTGTCATCTCGCTGAGGAGGCGTCATGAAAGCGCTGGTCTACCAGGCCCGCGGTCGCAAGGCGATCGAGGAACGGCCGAAACCGGAAATCCAGGCAGCGGGCGATGCCATCGTCAAGATCGTCAAGACGACGATCTGCGGCACCGATCTGCATATCCTGCGCGGCGACGTGCCGACCTGCACGCCGGGCCGCATCCTCGGCCATGAGGGTGTTGGCATCGTCGAGAGTGTCGGCGCCGGCGTCACCACCTTCAAGCCCGGCGACCGGGTGTTGATCTCCTGCATCACCGCCTGCGGTCGTTGCGATTATTGCCGGCGCGGCATGTATTCGCATTGCGCGACGGGCGGCTGGATCCTCGGCCATATGATCGACGGCACCCAGGCAGAATATGTCCGCATCCCCCATGCCGATACCAGCCTCTACCGGGTACCGGAGGGGAGCGATGAGGCAGCCCTCGTCATGCTGAGCGATATCCTGCCGACCGGCTTCGAATGCGGCGTGCTCAATGGCAAGGTGGCGCCGGGCAGCACCGTCGCCATCGTCGGCGCCGGGCCGATCGGTCTCGCCGCCTTGTTGACGGCACAGTTCTATGCGCCGAGCGAGATCATCATGATCGACCCCGACCAGAACCGCCTGGAGGTGGCGAAGAGTTTCGGCGCCACGGCGGTGATCGATGCCAGCGACGGCAAGGCCGCCGAAGCGGTGCTGCAGATGACCGGCGGCGTCGGTGTCGATACAGCGATCGAGGCGGTCGGCATCCCGGCCTCCTTCATCACCTGCGAAGACATTGTCGCGCCCGGCGGCGTGATCGCCAATGTCGGCGTGCATGGCGCCAAGGTCGATCTGCATCTGGAACGTCTCTGGGCCAAGAATATTACGATTACCACGCGGCTGGTGGATACGGTCAGCACGCCGATGCTGCTGAAGACGGTGCAGAGCCACAAGATCGATCCCCTGAAGCTGATCACCCATCGTTTCACGCTGGATGATATCCTCGATGCCTATGACACCTTCGAACATGCCGCCAAGACCCGGGCCTTGAAGGTGGTGATCGAGGCCTAGCTTCGGCGCCTGCCGTTACATTCACATCCCTCTCAGCCCCGAGCTTCCTTTCACCCGCAAGCAAGGAAACGGATCATGACCAGGATTGCGCTCGTCACCGGCGGTGTCAGCGGCATCGGTGCCGCCACCTGCAAGGCTTTACTAGCAGCCGGCTGCAAAGTCGCCGCCAATTATTTCGGCAATGGCGATGTTGCCGCTGCCTTCAACAAGGAGACCGGCATTCCGGTCTATGAATGGGATGTCGCCGATTTCGACGCCTGCCAGCAGGGAGCCGCCCTGGTCGTGCGGGAACTCGGCGCCGTCGACATCCTGGTCAACAATGCCGGCATCACCCAGGACGGCATGCTGCACAAGATGAGCAAGGAGCAATGGCGGTCGGTGATCGATGTCGATCTCGGCGGTTGCTTCAATATGTGCCGCGCCCTGGTCGAGACGATGCGCGAGCGGCGCTTCGGCCGCATCATCAATGTGAGTTCGATCAATGCCCTCTCCGGGCAATTCGGCCAGACCAATTATGCCGCCGCCAAGGCCGGCATGATCGGCTTCACCAAGGCGCTGGCCCTGGAAGGGGCGGCACGCGGCATCACCGTCAATGCGGTGGCGCCGGGCTATACCGACACCGCCATGGTCGCTGCGGTACGGCCGGATATCCTGGAGAAGATCGTCGCCACGGTGCCGGCGGGGCGGCTTGGCAAGCCGGAGGAAATCGCCGAGGCGATCGCCTTCCTGGCCAGCGACAAGGCCGCCTTCATTACCGGCGAAACCCTGTCGGTCAATGGCGGCAAATATATGTGCTAGCGAAGATCGCAGTTGCCGGTCGTCAGATTTATTGATCGCCGGGTTCATTGATCATCGGGGGCGTGACGTATCCATCCGGCACGCCTTCGTTTGTCAGCCGGGTTTGTTAGCTGCCTGTCATCGGCAGCCAGGCCGCGGCGTGCTGCTACCGCCATCTTAGACCACGGTCTTCTCAACATCCGGCCGAAGCCATATAGTCGCGGGTGATGAGTCGGGCGCGCTCGCGCCGGACACAGGCGACGTTCCGGGGCCGGCTGTCGCCGTCTGATATCGGCAAGGAAGGCTGGCGATGCTGTTGCCATATGGCACGGCATCAGCGGGCCGGGACGGTGCGGAAGAGATGCGGGTTGGCTCTGATTGGTTCTGGCGCCTGGTTGCGGCCACGGTCTTCGTTCTGTTCTGTCTGCTGATGGTGCTGCAGGCGGCATCGGCCGAACCGCTCGATCGCAGCTTCAAGGAATGCGGCAATTGCCCGGTGATGATCGGCATTCCCGGCGGCAGCTTCGTCATGGGCAGTCCAACCAGCGAACCCGGCCGCTTCGATGCCGAGGGGCCGCAGCACCGCGTGACGGTGCCGGCCTTCGCACTCAGCCAGCATGATGTCACCAGCGCCGAATTCCTGCTCTTCCTGCGCGAGACCGGCTACCAGCCGGTGCCTTGCGAACCGCTGCTCAATCTTGGCTGGCAGTCGCCGGGCCATGGCATTGCCTATACGCCCGGCAGTGGCGACCCGCCACTGTGGCCGGCAAGCTGTCTCAACTGGCAGGATGCCAAGGCCTATATCGCCTGGCTCAACGGCAAGGTGCGCGATTTGCCATCGGCCGCCGCCTGGCGCAAGAAAGGCGGCGAGGCGGGTCCCTATCGTCTGCCGAGCGAAGCGGAATGGGAATATGCG
>DATMUQ010000007.1:0-3186 GCA_035563795.1 Terriglobales bacterium
TCCCGCACCTGCCGCTCTGGCTGGCCTTGGCGGCGATCCTGCCTGTCACCTGGTCGCCGCTGCTGGTCTATTTCGGTATCACCATCATCCTCGGCCTGATTGACTGGACGGGTCTCGCCCGCGCCGTGCGCTCGAAACTCCTCAGCCTGCGCGAGGAGGATTTCTGCGTCGCCGCCGAGCTGATGGGGGCCTCGCCCCGCCGCATCATCTTCCGCCACCTGATGCCGAGCTTCATGAGCCATCTCATCGCCTCGGCCACTCTGGCCATTCCCGGCATGATCCTCGGCGAGACGGCGCTGAGCTTCCTCGGCCTCGGCATCCGCGCCCCCATCACCTCCTGGGGTGTCCTTCTCAACGAGGCCCAGAGCATCAATGTGGTGGTGCTCTATCCCTGGCTGATGCTGCCGATCGTGCCAGTGGTGATCGTCGTCCTCGCCTTCAATTTCTTCGGCGACGGCTTGCGCGACGCGGCGGATCCCTATCGCTGAGACAGCTCTAAAAAAGCACCGGGCCCATGCAAAAGCGCGGATGGCAAAACCATCCGCGCTTTCCGGTTTTTAAGGCTAAATTAATTCTCTGGCGGCGATAAACCGGGGTCGTTCGATCAATAACCAACCCCACCGGACAGAGGCCTTCATGACCGCGCAGCCAGCTTCCGCTGACAAATCCGCACAAATCCAGGAGCGGTTGCGCTTCCTCGCCATCGACCAACGTACCAAGGAAATCTTGCGGCAGAATAAAAGCCTCATCGAGGGGGCGCTGCCGGCCATTGTCGACCAGTTCTACGAGCACATCAGCAAATGGCCGAACCTCGCCAAGATGTTCAGCAACAAGGGCCATATGAAGATGGCCCGCGATGCCCAGCTGCAGCATTGGCAAGCCCTGTTCTTCGGCAATTTCGACCAGACCTACGTCGATTCCGTGCGCCGCATCGGCCGCACCCATAGCCGCATCGGGCTGGAGCCGCGCTGGTATATCGGCGGCTATGCGATGACCGCCAGCCGGGTCTTCCGCGCCTGTATCGAACAGAATGTGAAGCGCTTCATGCCGTCCGGCGGCGGATCCCGCATCGCCGACTTGATCGGTGCCATCAATCAAGCCGTGATGCTCGACATGGACATGGCGATTTCGATCTATCTCGAGGAAAACGAAATCCGCCACCAGCAGGAGCTGGGTGCCCTGGCCGAACAGTTCCAGAAATCGGTCTATCATGTGGTCGAGACCGTGGCCGGCACCACCGTCGACCTGCAAAGCTCGGCAACACAGATGACCTCCTCGGCCAGTGAGGCCAAGCAGCGCAGCAGCGAGGTGGCCTCGGCCGCCGAGCGGGCCGCCGTCAATGTCCAGACCGTCGCCTCGGCCGCCGAGGAGCTCTCCAGCTCGATCAGCGAGATCCGCCGCCAGACCAATGAATCGACCAGCGTCACCGCCGAAGCGGTGACCGAGGCCAAGCGTACCGACGAGACCGTGCGCAGCCTCTCCGACGCGGCGATGAAGATCGGCGACGTCGTCAAGCTCATCAATGAGATCGCCGGCCAGACCAATCTGCTGGCGCTCAATGCCACCATCGAGGCGGCCCGCGCCGGTGATGCCGGCAAGGGCTTCGCGGTGGTCGCTTCCGAGGTCAAGAACCTGGCCGGCCAGACCGCCCGCGCCACTGATGAGATCACCACCCAGATCGCCGCCATCCAGCAGGCGACCACCAGCACCGTTGCCGCGATCGAAAACATCACCGGCACCATCGAGCGGGTCAGCAACACCACTATGGCGATCGCCACCGCGGTCGATCAGCAGGGTGCGGCCACCCAGGAGATCGCCCGCAGTGTGCAGGAAGCCGCCGACGGTACCCGCCAGGTGACCAGCAACATCGCCGCTGTCCTGCAGGCGGCCTCGGATACCGGCCGGGTCGCCGAACTGGTCAGCCATGCCGCCACCCAGCTCGGCCAGGAATCCAACACCCTCAGCCGCGAAGTCTCGCACTTCCTGAAGCGCATCCAGGCGTCCTGAGCCATCAGATCCGCTGCCTAGCGGTTCCGCTCCGGAAGGAGAGGGCCGCCAGGTGGCGATCCCTGATCAATCAGTGATAGCGATATGGCCCGGATCGGCCGCCACCCGGCCGAGCCAGGCCCGCACCGCCGGATAGTCGCCGAGATCGAAGCCGCCTTCATGCGCCACGTGGGTATAGGCATAGAGGGCGATGTCGGCGACCGTGAGGCTGTCGCCAACAAAGAAGTCCCGCCCCGAGAGATGCCGCTCCATGATGCCGAGCGCGCGATTCCCGCCGGCGATCTTCGCCGGCAGCGCCGGTTCGCTCGCCACCGTCTTGCCGAGATGGGCGACCCAGTGGCGCACCACCGCGATGGTCGGCTCGTGATTGTACTGCTCGAAGAACATCCATTGCAGCGCCTGGGCGCGAGCGAGGCGTTCTTGCGGCCAGAAACGCGTGCCCTCGGCGAGATAGACCAGGATTGCATCGGATTGCGCCAGATAGGTCCCGTCCGGCAGTTGCAGCACCGGCACCTGGCCGACCGGATTTCGGGCGAGAAATTCCGCCTGGCGGGTCGAGCCGTCATCGACATCCATCTCGATCCGCTCGACTGGCAGCTCGAGCTTGTGCAGCAGCAGCCGCACCTTATAGGCATTGCCGGAAATGGCGCTGTCGAATAGCCGGTACATCTGGTCCCCCTGAGATGGTGGCATAGTTTAGCCAGGCCCAATCCCATCTCAACCGAGGACTTTTCACAACAGACTGAAACTTATCTCACAGCTAGGAGACCCGCACTGGTGATCTGAACGACCACAGGTCCGCCTGTCAGCCGCCATATTTATCCAGCAGATCGATCGTCTTATCGAGTTCGGTCAGCATGCAGGAATGACCGGTATCGACCACATCGGTTTGCACCTTCGGGTCCTTTTTCATCTTTTCCATGAAGGCATCGAAATGAGAAGCCGTATTGGCCGTGCAACGGATATAGGCGACGGGAATATCGGGCCACTGCGCCAGTGCCTTGACCGGCTGATAAACCGTCCGCCATGGCTGTTCGACCAACCGCGGGGCAACACGCTCGATCAGCGCCGGATCTGTGAGGCCTAACCGGGCAAAGGGGAGTGGCGGCAAGGCACTGTTCGCATCCTTGAACGGAGCCCATATGGCCAGGGTCTCGGACGCCAAATAATCGACCAAGG
>DATMUQ010000008.1:0-13797 GCA_035563795.1 Terriglobales bacterium
GACCGGCACGCGCAGACCGCAGGAGCGATTGTCGATACCCCATTGCACATTGATCGGCGCGTCGAAACGCGGCCGCAAACGGCGATAGGAATTGACGTTCGGCGCCAGCATCGGAATGACATGCGGCAGGTAACGCTGCAATCCGGCCACGAAGTGACGGAACAGCGCCGTGTCGCGGCCCTTGGTATCGGCGAACAGGTTCTTGTTCGAACGACGGTCGACCACCGACTGGTGGATATGCATCGAGCTGCCGGGCTGGTTCGACAACGGCTTTGCCATGAAGGTGGCATAGACATTGTGCTTCAGCGCGGCCTGACGCACCGTGCGCTTGAACAGGAAGGTCTGGTCGGCGAGTTCCAGCGGATCGCCGTGATTGAAGTTGATCTCCATCTGTGCAGCGCCCGATTCATGGGTCAGCGTATCGACGTCGATGTCGGAAAGTTCGCAGAACTTATAGACATCCTCGAAGATGTGATCGAATTCGTTCACCGCATCGATGCCATAGGCTTGGCTGCCGCTCTCCGGACGGCCGGAGCGGCCGATCGGCGGCAGCAGCGGCAGATCGGGATCGGTATTCACCTGCACCAGGAAGAATTCCAGTTCCGGCGCGATCACCGGCTTCCAGCCCTTGTCTTCGTAAAGCTTCAGGACCTTCTTCAGAACCTCACGCGCGGCAATCTCCACCGGGCGCCCATCTTCGTAATAGGCGTCGTGAATGACCTGCGCGGTCGGGCTCTTATACCAGGGCACCAGGCGGATCGTGTCGGGATCCGGCTTCAGGTAGATATCGGGATCTTCGTCCGAACCGATGTCGTCATCATCCAGATCGGGATATTCGCCCGTCACGGTCTGCAGGAAGATGCTCATCGGCAGGCGCAGGCTGTGATCCTTGACGCCTTTCATAAACTTGCCCGCCGGCAGAATCTTGCCGCGGGGAATGCCGTTCATATCCGGCACCAGGCACTCAACTTCATCGACGTTGCGCTCGGCAATCCATTCGTCGAGATACTTCATGACACTCACAAGAGTCGTTTCTCTTCGCGGGCTGCCTGCCCGCGAATTGCAGCGCCACACTAGCCGAGCCCAGGCACTTTGTCTAAGCGGCAGCGGTAAATTGATATCGCTGGCAGTCGAAAAAGCCCGATTTATCGGGAATTTTCGTGGCTATACAGCGGGTTGTTGCTGCAATCGGAAAGCGTTAATGCGACGGTTGCTGTTTACAACCGCTGGCAGCTGGTCTGCTGATTGAGGGTGAGGTCGCTGAGTTGTGCACGGTCGCCCTTGATCTGCCAGCGGTAGAGCCCGTTGGCGTAGCTGCCGTTATCATTTGCCCCCGTATCGCCTTCCGGCGTCAAGTCTTCCAACGAGCCATCGGATAATTGTACCGATAGGTGGCCGGTCAAAGCAGACAGGGATGTGGTGACCAGGCGGCCCTGGTCGCAGCGATATTTCGCGGCGATATCAGCAGCCATCGGGACGAAGACCAATCGTTGGTTGCCGACGGAGGCGATCGTCAAGGTCTGGCCGCTGACCCCATAGTAACGGGCCTGTTCGATCTGCTTGACGATCTTTCTTTCCTGCTCGGCCAGGGGTCCATGGCAGGCAGCCCGGGTCATCCCCACTTGACCGGTGGTGAAGCCGGCCTGGCCGATCAGGCGATATTGCGCGAAGAAACGGTTGCAGCCGGTCGATCCCGCCAATCGCTGGTCGACCTTGTCGAACTCGACAAAGGCCGGGCGTTGCGGGTCGGCGGCGATCGGCTGTTCCGCGCCTCCCAGGCCGATGCTTTGCAGGCGCCAGCGCGTGCCTTTCAACGGACCGCCGGCCAGATCGGTTGGCGCGGGGCCGAGGTCGACGACATTTTCTCCTTCGTCAGGCGGGCGCTCATGCGAGCAGGCTGCCAACATGAGACAGGCGATCGCGAGAAGAGGGGCGACACACACTTTGAATGCTTTCATGAGCAGGACCGGCCCCTCGGTTGAAAACTGGCTTATGGAATTCTGGCATGACGAAAGACGGTGCCATTATTCCTGGCATCGTCATGCAATTGCAACGGGCAGCGACGGGTAACCCGGCGCAAAAGAAAACGGCGGGGTTTTGGCCCCGCCGTTTCCGATATAGCGATTGCCGTTCGGCTTACAGGCCGAGCGCTTCCTGCGCCGACGTGTATTTCAGTTTCAAGGCCTGGGCGACAGCCTTATAGGTGACCTTACCCTCATGGATGTTGAGGCCGTTCATCAGATGCGGGTCCTCGGACAGGGCCTTCTTGTAGCCCTTGTTCGCCAAAGCCACCGCAAACGGCAGGGTGGCATTGTTGAGGGCGAAGGTCGAGGTACGGGCAACGGCACCCGGCATATTGGCGACGCAATAATGGGTGACGCCGTCGACCACATAGACCGGATCGGCATGGGTCGTGGCATGGCTGGTCTCGAAGCAGCCGCCCTGATCGATGGCGATGTCGACCACGACCGAGCCCGGACGCATCGACTTGATCATCTTGCGGGTGACCAGCTTCGGTGCCGCGGCACCGGGGATCAGCACCGCACCGACGACGAGATCGGCATCGGTGACGTAATGCTCGATCGCATCCACCGTCGAATAGATGGTGTTGAGCTTGGAGCCGAAAATCTCATCGAGCTGGCGCAGCCGGTCGAGCGAGCGGTCGATCACCGTCACCTGCGCTTCCATGCCCATCGCCATGCGGATGGCATGGGTGCCGGAGACACCGCCGCCGAGCACGGTCACATTGGCTGCACGCACACCGGGAACGCCGCCCAAGAGGATTCCCGCACCGCCCGGCTCCTTTTCCAGGTAATGGGCGCCAACCTGAACCGACATGCGGCCGGCGACTTCCGACATCGGCGCCAGCAGCGGCAGGCCACCGCGCGCGCTGGTGACGGTCTCATAGGCGATGGCGGTGCAGCCCGACTTGATCAGCGCTTCGGTCTGCGCGGGATCCGGCGCCAGATGCAGATAGGTATACAGGAGCTGGCCCTTGCGCAGCATCTTGCATTCCTTCGCCTGCGGCTCCTTGACCTTGATGATCATCTCGGCCTTGGCGAAGACCTGCTCCGCCGATTGCACGATCGAGGCGCCGGCAGCCTTGTAATCCTTGTCGTTGAAGCCGATGCCGGCACCGGCAGAGGCTTCCACGATTACCTTGTGGCCGTTGTGCACGAGCTCGCGCACGGAGGAGGGCACCAGGCCGACCCGGTATTCGTGGTTCTTGATTTCCTTAGGAACACCAATGAGCATTTCAATCTCTCCCGCACATAGGAATCGGCGGGCCGGTTTGGCCCGCTCCATCTCCCAAAAACAAGGTCAATGATATTGAAATAATTGATGAATATCATGCCATTTTGTGCTTTAAAATTCTATCTCGCCTTATCTGATCGAATAATCGTCAGTAAATTTGAATAATTCGCATGTCGACACTCGATAGCATAGATCAAAACCTGCTCAGGTTGTTGCGGTTGAACGCGCGGATGAGCAACGTCCAACTCGCGGCGGAAGTGGGCCTCTCGCCATCGGCCTGCTTACGCAGAATAAAGCTGTTGGAAGAAGCGGGGGTCATTCGCGGCTATACGGTGCTGCTCGATAGCAGCAGTCACGCGCACAACAACATCACCGCTCTCGTCAACATCACGCTGGAGCGACAAACCGAGGAATACCTGAATCGTTTTGAAGCTGCGGTCAGGAAGTATCCGGAGATTCAGGAATGCTTCCTCATGACCGGCCAGGCGGATTATCTTTTGTGGGTAGGGATGGCCGCCCCAGGCGACTTCGAGCGCATCCACAAGGAGATCCTCTCGACATTGCCGGGTGTTCTCAGGATCCAGTCGAGCTTTTCGATCCGCAATGTCCTGGCCACGCGCTCGAAGAGCAAGCGATAGCACTCCGAGGTCGTGCGGCCCTGGAAACAGGCGCAAAAAAAATCTGCGGACCAGCCGGCCCGCAGATTTCATTTCGCAGAGGCAATCGACGTTGATCAGTCGAGCGTCTTGAGGACGCCGGACAGGATGTCGAAGATCTGGTCGATATGGCTCTTCTCGGCGATCAGCGGCGGTGACATGGCGATGATATCGCCGGTGGTGCGGATCAGAAGGCCCTTATCGTAGCATTTCAGGAAGGCGTCGAAGGCGCGTGCTGTCGGCTTGCCGGGGATCGGTTCCAGCTCAATCGCGCCGATCATGCCAAGGTTCCGGAGATCGATGATGTTCTTGATCCCCTTCAGGCTATGTATCGCCTCTTCCCAATACGGGGCCAGTTCATTGGCACGGTTGAAGAGGTCCTCTTCCTTGTAGATGTCGAGCGTCGCCAGCGCGGCGGCGCAGGCCACCGGATGGGCAGAGTAGGTATAGCCGTGGAACAGCTCGATCATGTTCTCGGCAGCGCTTTCCATGAAGGCATCATAGATGCCCTTCCTGACCCAGACGCAGCCCATCGGGATGGTGCCGCTGGTGAGGCCCTTGGCGGCGGTGACGATATCCGGCTGCACGCCGAAATATTCCGTGGCGAAGCTCTTGCCGAGGCGACCGAAGCCGGTGATGACCTCGTCGAAAATCAGCAGGATGCCGTGCTTGTCGCAGATCTGGCGCAGCTTCTGCAGATAGCCTTGCGGCGGCAGCAGCACGCCGGTCGAACCGGCTACCGGCTCGACGATGACGGCGGCGATGTTGCTGGCGTCATGCAGGGTGACGATGCGTTCCAGTTCATCGGCAAGCTGGGCGCCCCAGACCGGCAAGCCACGGCTGAAAGCCTGTTCCTTCAGGTTGAAGGTATGCGGCAGGTGGTCGACGCCGTTCAGCAGCGAGCCGAACACCTTGCGGTTGGAGACGATGCCGCCGACCGAGATGCCGCCGAAGCCGACGCCGTGATAGCCGCGCTCGCGGCCGATCAGGCGCTGGCGCGTGCCCTGGCCCTTGGCGCGGTGATAGGCGATGGCGATCTTCAGCGCCGTATCGACCGATTCCGAGCCGGAATTGGTGAAGAAGACATGGTCGAGATCGCCCGGCATCATGTTGGCGAGACGCGAGGCCAGCTGGAAAGCCGCCGGATGGCCCATCTGGAAGGCCGGGGCGTAATCGAGATTGGCGATCTGCTTCGACACGGCCTCGGTGATCTTCTTGCGACCGTGGCCGACATTGCAGCACCACAGGCCGGCGGTCGAATCCAGCACCTTGCGGCCTTCGATCGTCGTGTAGTGCATATTCTCGGCACTGACGAAGAGGCGCGGCTTGGACTTGAACTGGCGGTTGGCCGTGAACGGCATCCAGAAGGATTCGAGATTGTTCGGGGTCGGTTCGAAGGAAGCAGGAATTGACGACATGGTTTCCCCACTCGGCTGATGGCGCGGGCGCTAAGGGCTGGCCAGACTGGTGACACCGAGATTGATGACACGCGGGGAGCCTATCAATGTTCAGTAAAGTAAACAAGGATGATCAGTGTGATGCGATTTCGCCGCGATCCGAGCGGAAAATGCCGCTGTTGTGCGTTGCGAAGCGCCTCGGTGATCAGTATATTAAGCGCTAACAACAAGGGCTGATCAATGGCTGCCGATACCACTGACGGCTTCGATCTCGGTTCCCGGCTGCGGAATCTGCGCGAAGCACATAACCTGTCGCAGCGCGAATTGGCGAAGCGGGCCGGGGTGTCCAATGCCATCATCTCGATGATCGAGCAGAACCGCTCGTCGCCGTCGGTTGGCCTGCTGAAGAAGCTGCTCGACGGATTTCCCATCCAGCTCGCCGAATTCTTCGCCATGGCGGAGCCGCCGCGGCCACAAATCTTCTATCAGGCCAAGGATCTCGTCGAACTGGCCGGGGGTGCGGTTTCCTATCGCCAGGTAGGTCAGGACATGACCGGCAAGGCGATCCAGATGATGCATGAGCACTATCAGGTGGCAGCAGATACCGGCGAACAGATGTTGCGGCATGACGCAGAAGAGTGCGGCGTGATCATCCGCGGCCGGCTCGAAGTGACGGTCGGCGACCAGGTGAAGGTGCTCGGGCCGGGCGATGCTTATTACTTCGATAGCCCCCTGCCGCATCGTTTCCGCAATGTCGGTGACGAGGAATGCGAGGTTGTGACCGCCAATTCACCGCCAAGTTTCTAGGATTATATTCATAATTAGCGTTAACCTATACCGCTAAAACTGTATCTAAAATTCCGAAATGGCTCTTGCGCAAATCTGCAGAAAAGCCAATTTTAAGAAAGCAACACATCCAAGGGAAACGTTGTCATGGATGTCTCATCCGCTATTGGCGTCGCTGCCAGCTATGAAGGTGCTCGCAATGCTGGGATTCAGCAGGCGGGTTCTTCTGCCAATACAGATCAGGTAAAGCGCGACAGCAAGAAGCAGCAGTCGGATCTCAATCTGAAGAATACCGACGTGGTCAACGGCACCAACGAGACCACGGTCAACAAGAACAAGACCCATCAGCTCAACGTGCTGGTCTGATACAAATCAGGCGCAGCGTTGACTGCGCCGTAACGTGCAAACAGCGGTACCGTTCGGACCGCTGTTTTTGTTTGGCCAAAGAAATGTGATTGCCTGGCCGGCCCTTAAGATGATCGTTGACCATGGGACGTGATGGCACGCAGGTCGAGAGCTTACAGGGCAAACTCAACGTCGCCTCAACGCTGTCACATCATCTGAAGAGTCTCTTTGCTGCCAATCCTTGGTAGCATTGATGACCATCGGGATCAGGTCTCGGGCAAAGCGCGGCCGATCTCCTCCAACCGCTTCTGCAAGGCAAGCTTGTCGAGCGATGCGATCGGCAGGCTGGTGAAGATACTGATGCGGTTCGTCAGCATGCGATAGGTATCGGCGAAGGCCAGGGTCATTTCGGACCCGCCGCCGATCGCTTCGGCGGGATTGGGCATGCCCCAATGGGCGCTGACAGGATAGCCGGGCCAGACGGGGCAGACCTCCTTGGCGGCGTTGTCGCAGACGGTAAAGACGAAATCCATCGCCGGCGCACCGGCCGCGGCGAACTCGTCCCAGGATTTCGACCGCAGGGCATCGATGGGATGGTTCATCTTCTGCAAGAGATCGAGCGCGTAAGGATGCACCTCGCCTCTTGGATGGCTGCCGGCGCTGAAGCCCTTGAAGCGCCCCATACCCTCCCGATTCATGATCACCTCGGCCATGATGCTGCGGGCCGAATTGCCGGTGCACAGAAACAGTACATTGATGACATGGTCGACCATGCAAGCTTCCTTCCAGTCCCTGTTACGAGCGGGCAGGCCGACACCCCTAGCTTCATGAGAATGCCGCCGAGTTGCAGCTTCCCTGGACAGCAATCATTCGCCGGGAAACCGAGCAGCGCCTGCAGGCCCGCGATATCACGGAGCTAGCTTATCACACTGCTGTTGCGCTCGGATGTCACCAACCCGGCTGTGGCTCGCCAGATGGGACGACCACTATGCTGGCTGAACATCGAGACAGCGCGTGAACCGGCGGCATTTCAATCATCGAGCGGGACCGCCTAAGATTGGGCGCGATTCAGATGACTCTGCCGATCGAGCGCCTGCAGGGCCTGCATCAATGCGGTCCGCGCCCGTTCCGCTTCTTCCCCGCGCACCTGTTCGAGATCGAGGTCGAGATCGAGTCCGGCGATGTGTTCGCTCAGGATCCGGGTCTGGCGATCGCCGCCGGTGATGACTCCTTCGACGGCATAAGGGATGACCTCGCGGCTGATGCCCTTCATGGTAATCGGCGGCAGGGCATGGGCCGCCACCATGTCCTCGACCAGGGCATAGGTTTCATAGCTGATGACGATCTTGCCGGCTTCGGCGATGGATTGCAGCCTGGCGGCGAGATTGGCTTCCGCACCGATGATCGTATAGTCCATGCGGTCATTGCTGCCGAAATTACCGACATTGCAGAAGCCGGTATTGATGCCCATGCGCACGACGAAGGGTTCTTCCGTGCCTTCCTGGCGCCATTTGACTTTCAGCTCAGCGAGCTTGCGCCGCATCTCCATCGCCATGCGCAAGCAGGCCTTGGCATCTTCTGTGGCGCCCTTGGTCTCGGGATCGCCGAAGAAGACCAGGATCGCATCGCCGATGAATTTGTCGATGGTGCCGCCGTGCCTGAGGGCGATGGTCGACATCTCGGTCAGGTATTCGTTGAGCATGCTGGTCAGCGCTTCCGGCTGCAGCCGCTCGGTGGTGGCGGTGAAATCCTTGATGTCGGAGAAGAAGATGGTCAGGCGCTTGCGTTCGGTATGGACGACGACATCCTTCTGGCCGCTGAAAATGCTCTTGTATATCTGCGGCGACAGATAGCGGGAGATCTTCAGCGAGATGGCGGCGAGGAATTCGTTGGTCGATTCCAGCTCGCGGTTGATGCCGCTGATGACCGCGGTCTGGCGGCGCTGCAGCAGGATGAAGCCGACGCCGAGGCAGGCGACGAAAATGAAATAGGCCAGCAGGTATTTGAAGGAAAAGATATTGGCTGCCAGCGGCTGCGAGATGACGACTTCCTGGATGCCGCGCACATCGCCGACCTTCCAGTCGGTCTTCGGGCTGTCGGGATGGCTGTTATGGCAGGAGACGCAGGTCTGTCCCATGATGATCGGCGTCACTAGGCGGAAGGAATTGCTGAGGCCCGACCAGGAAACATCGGTGACGGTCTGATCGGGATCCTGCCGCAGCTTCTTCAGCGCCGCCGTTTCGAAAGCATCCATCGGGTGGGGCGCGCGACCCCTGAAGGGCAGGTCGGAAATGAAGCGATAGGTGATGTTGGCCTGCTTCTCGTTGATGACCCGGCCAAGCTCCAGCGACAGGGTGGCCGGGATGGGGATCGCACCGGGGATGGTCTCGTAGTTATGCACCACCTGGGTCTGCTGGCCATGATTGGCGAGGACCCGGCCGACCACGTTGCTAGCATAATAGCCGCGGATGCTGGTGATGACCGAACTCAGGTCCTGCGACTGACGGGCGAGAATGGTGCGGGAGAGATTGCTGATATCGAGCCAGACAGCGAGCGGCAGGCCGACCAGCATGACGACGACCAGGATCGCCAGCAAAGCGGCGCGGTTCCGTGCGGTCTGCGGTGCCTGCGGTTGCTCCGGGGCGCCCTCGTCGCCTGCGGCCGATACCTGCCCTGATAAAGCCATGTCTCCTGCCCCCAACCGGATCGAGTTACATGCGATGAATGCGCCAGTCTGTCGTGCTGTTCGCCGGCCTCAGATGATTTTCGGCCGAGAGCCGTTCATTGCCAGCCGACACGGCTCAACATCAGAATAGCAGCCGTATTGTTCTTCACCAGCGCGGCAACGCGCGGATCATCCGTCTTCAGATCGCCCCAGGCTGCCACGGTGGCATTGTTCGGCACGTCGCTGCGCACCGGGAATTCGAAATTGATGTCGGTAAACAGATGCTGGGCTTCGGGGCTGACCAGGAATGCGAGAAACTTGAGGGCATTCGCCTGGTGGGGCGCATGCGCGACGAGACCGGCGCCGGCAAGGTCGATATGGGCGCCGCGATCGTCCTGGTTGGGATAGAGGATGCCGACATGCGCCAATTGCTGGCGCAGCGTCGGGTCCTGGTTGGTGGCGAGAAGACGCGCAACCTTATCGCTGCTGCAGATGGCGATGGTGCCATTGCCGGCCAGCATGGAGGTGATCTGCTCAACATCCGATCCACCGGGCTGGTGCCCGAAATTCTGCGCCATGCCTTTTGCCCAGGCTTCCGCCGCGTCTGGGCCGAGCGCGTCGATCATGGCGGCGACCCAGGCCTGGATGTCACTGGTTGTGGCGGAACGCGTGAGGATTTGGCTCTGCCAGCGCGGATCGGCGAGCGCTTCATAGCCGGGAATCTTGTTCGGCTTCACCCGGGTCGTGTCATAGGCGAAGAGACGCGCGCGAAAGGAGACGGCGATCCAGCGGTTTTGCGGATCGCGCAGCTTGGCCGGTACCTGGGCTAGAATGTCGGCCGAGGGGATCGGCTGCAGCACATTGGTATCCGCACCATGCCACAGATCGGTTGCATCCGAGCTGAAGAAGACATCGGCATCGCTGTTCGCGTCTTCCAGCTTGATGCGCTGGAGCAGTTCCTTGGCTTTGCTCTGGACGAGAACGACCTTGACGCCGGTTTCCTTGGTGAAGAGCCGGTAGAGCTGATCGTCGGCCGGGGTGTGACGGGCCGTGTAGACCGTCACGATATTATTGCTATCGGCATGGCCCGGGCGCTCGGTGCCGAGCAATAGCAATGCGCCATAAGCGAAAGCCAGAATGCGACAAAAGCGGCGCATGGCATACCTTCAGATATCAACCGATGAACGGACTCGGCCAGCAGCTAGCTGCCAAAGCGTCGCCGTCGCCGTTATAGGCCAGCCACCGGGCGGCGACAATGAGTCCTGCGTTACCACTGAAAGGAACCGTGTTAGAATCCTGAAATACTCGGGACGGCTCGCTGAGATGCGGCGGCCGAGCAGGCGTGTCAGACAGGTTTCCCAGCAGGTCTCCGGGTGACTTGGCTTTTATTGTTCGCCTTCGCTGGTGATCGCCATGAATTCGGCCTTGGTGACGATGCCGTCCTTATTAGTATCGGCCAGTTCGACCACGCGGGCGCAGAACTGCATATACTCGTCATAGCTTACGAAGCCGTCATGATTGCGATCAGTGAGTTCGAACCGGCGGGTGAAGCGGCGGAGCACATCGGGCCGGTCGCTGGGAATGCCGTAGAGATATTCCTCGAGGCTGAGCTTGCCGTCATGGTCGGCATCGATGCGCTTGAACTCCTTGCCCTCGATCCGCTGCATGTCCGCCAGCGTGAAGCTGCCCTTCTTCTGCTGGTCGAGCCGGTTGAAATAGGCGACCGCCGATTGTGTATCGGTCACCGTCTGGGCGGTGGCGGCGCCGGCAATCGTCAGCAGGGAGAACGAGAGGGCAAAAAGACGGACAGAGAAGGTCATGATGGCCGATCTGTTGGGACGCGGGAAGCTGACCATATCAGGCTCGCCGCCTCAGGGTCACCTGTTCTTGCAGAGATCCGGCAATGCGCCCGCCGCGTTCAGGCGGCAGGCGCTCGCGGCCGCTCCTTAGAGACGGATTCACATTTTAGACGGAATCGCTCTGCGATTTTGTCTAAAACGTGAATCGCCCTCTAGGCTTCTCGGCTGCGCGCCAATTCATACAGCGCGACGGCGGCGGCATTGGAGACATTGAGGTGGTTGATGGCGCCGCTGGTCGGCAAACGGACCAGCAGGTCGCAATGATCGCGGGTCAGGCGGCGCAGGCCGGAACCCTCGGCGCCCATGACGAGACCGACTTTACCGCTGAGCTTGGCGCCCGCCAGACTGGTCTTGCCTTCGGCGGCAAGGCCGGCCAGCCAGAAGCCGCCTTCCTTCAGCTGCTCCATGGCACGGGCGAGGTTGCCGACCCGGACCAATGGCACATGTTCGAGGGCGCCGGAGGCGGACTTGGCCAGGGTGCCACTTTCCGGAGCAGCGTGGCGTTCGGTCAGGATCACCGCCAGGGCGCCGAAAGCCGAGGCCGAGCGCAAGATGGCCCCGACATTGTGCGGATCGGTCACCTGGTCGAGGATGACGACAACCGCGTTTTCGCTGCCGGCCGCCTCTTCGCAGATATCGAGGAGGTCCAGCTCAGGGAGGGGAGCGACCCGGGCGGCGATGCCTTGATGGACGGCGCCTTCCGGTAGGAGCTGCTCCAATTGGTGCCGCTCGATCGGCTCCCAGGGCGGCAGCGGCCGCTCGGTCGACCGGGTGTCCAATGCTTCACCCTCGGCCCCGCCGACCCGGACCAGGCGCTGGATCTTACGCTCGGGATTACGGATCGCTTCGGTGACAGGATGCTGACCGAACAGCCAGTAGGGGCCGCCTGGTTTATTGCTATCGCGTTCCCTAGGACTAAAAGCGGAATCTGGTTCGCTCCGGGGCGCCGAAAAGCTCCGCCGTTCGGACCGCTCCCGGAAGCCACCCGGAGTCGCGTGATCGGGGCGCGATTTCGGCTTGTTTGAGCCCCGTTCCGGGCGCCTATTCTGCATCTCATCGGCAGCTTTTGCGCGCGGCCGGGGGGGCTCGCTACCGGTATTGTCGCGGCGGCTTTCCTGCGACCGGGCAAGGTTGCGGATGGGTGAGGATTTCGCTTTCCGATCAGCCTGTTGGCTGTCGCGACCGGAGCGGTTGCCGGGCTTGCCGGACTTCTGCTTGCGTTGGCTCATGATGGTGCCTATTATCACACCGAGATTGGGTATTACCGCAAGCTCCCTTCGTGCCCATAAAGAAATCGGCGCGAGAGGGAGTTTTTCGTGTGTTTTCAAGTTGACACCGGACGGCAAATGCTCATAAGTCCGCATCTCCGCGCGGCAAGGTCGTACGGTGTGGAAGGGTGCCCGAGTGGCTAAAGGGGACGGGCTGTAAACCCGTTGGCGTCAGCCTACGTAGGTTCGAATCCTACCCCTTCCACCAATGACCATGGCCGCCGGGCTGGTCTGTTGCTTGATGGTCAAGTCTCTGACGAGGCATGACTTTGGGGCGCGGGCCAAAAGTGTTTGGTGACTGATCGGCACTGCGCTGATGAGGTGAAAGAGCCGGCTGGATGCAAGCGGGTGTAGCTCAATGGTAGAGCTCCAGCCTTCCAAGCTGGCTACGCGGGTTCGATTCCCGTCACCCGCTCCAAACACTGGGCCGCTGAGCCGGTTCCGCGCTTGAAACCCAACCGGGGCATCAGGCGACGAGGTCGGGCGGCGGCGGAAAACCGAATTTTAGTGGCCAAGTGGCCTTTTGTGCTGGTCGTAGGATTGGAAGAACATGGCGAAGGCGAAATTTGAGCGGAACAAGCCGCACTGCAACGTCGGCACGATTGGCCACGTTGACCATGGCAAGACGTCGCTGACGGCGGCGATCACGAAGGTGCTGGCTGAGACCGGTGGTGCGACGTTCACGGCGTATGACCAGATCGACAAGGCGCCGGAAGAGCGCGCCCGCGGTATCACGATTTCGACGGCGCACGTCGAATACGAGACGAAGAACCGTCACTACGCGCACGTTGATTGCCCGGGTCACGCCGACTACGTGAAGAACATGATCACCGGTGCCGCCCAGATGGACGGCGCGATCCTGGTGGTTTCGGCCGCTGACGGCCCGATGCCGCAGACCCGCGAGCACATCCTGCTGGCCCGCCAGGTCGGCGTGCCGGCCCTGGTCGTGTTCATGAACAAGTGCGACATGGTCGACGATCCGGAACTGCTGGATCTGGTCGAGCTGGAAGTCCGCGAGCTCCTGAGCTCCTATGATTTCCCGGGCGACAAGATCCCCATCGTCCGTGGTTCGGCCCTGTGCGCCTTGGAAAACAAGGAGCCGGCTCTGGGTCACGATGCGATCCTGCAGCTGATGGCGGCGGTTGACGAATACATCCCGCAGCCGGAGCGTCCGAAGGATCGTCCGTTCCTGATGCCGATCGAAGACGTGTTCTCGATCTCGGGCCGTGGCACCGTGGTGACCGGCCGTATCGAGCGCGGCATCGTGAAGGTTGGTGAGGAAGTCGAGATCATCGGCCTGAAGCCGACGGTGAAGACGACGGTGACCGGCGTTGAAATGTTCCGCAAGCTGCTGGATAGCGGCGAGGCGGGCGACAACATTGGCGCGCTGCTGCGCGGCACCAAGCGTGAGGACGTCGAGCGCGGCCAGGTTCTGGCCAAGCCGGGTTCGATCACCCCGCACACCAAGTTCAAGGCGGAAGCCTATATTCTGACCAAGGAAGAGGGTGGCCGTCATACGCCGTTCTTCACCAACTACCGTCCGCAGTTCTACTTCCGGACGACCGA
>DATMUQ010000009.1:0-3427 GCA_035563795.1 Terriglobales bacterium
GACGGTCGCCGATCAGCTCCGCCAAGGCCGCCAGAGCCGGGATGGTCGATTTGACGAGCGACGAGGTCGCCACCTCGACATGCTTGGTCATGGCACCGATAGTAAGTCCATCGCCTTCCGCCTTGATCCCCTTGAGATCGGCGATGCCGCCGAGATCGATAAGATCGCTGGGTTGGGCAAGGCGCTGCTTCAAGGTCGGCACCAGGGTCATGCCGCCGGCGATGATCTTGCCGTCGCCAGAACCACCTAAAGCCTTTACCGCATCGGCAACAGTGCCGGGGCGCTGATAATTGAAATTATGCATCTCTCCCTCCCCTCACTCTGCTGCCATCTTCTTCGGTGCCGCCTGGATCGCCTGCCACACCTTCAACGGTGTCGCCGGCATCGAGATATCACTGACGCCGAGCGGCGACAGCGCATCAAGAACGGCATTGATAACAGCAGGTGGCGAGCCGATCGCCCCCACTTCGCCGACACCCTTGGCACCGATCGGGTTATGCGTGCACATCGTGGCGTGATTGCCGACCTCGAAGCTCGGCAGGTTGTCGGCGCGCGGCATGGTGTAATCCATGTAGGAGCCGGTCAACAGCTGGCCGTTATCCTCGTCATAGACGCAGCGTTCCAGCAGAGCCTGGCCGATGCCTTGCGCGAGCCCGCCATGCACCTGGCCTTCGACGATCATCGGATTAATCACCTTGCCGACATCATCGACCGCCGTGAACTTGATCACCTGGGTGGCGCCGGTTTCGGGATCGATCTCGACCTCGCAGATATGGGTGCCGCCGGGATAGGTGAAGTTCAGCGGATCGTAGAACGCCGTCTCGTCGAGGCCGGGTTCCAGCTCGGTGATCGGATAGTTGTGCGGCACATAGGCGGTCAAGGCGACCTGGCCGAAGGGAACGCTCTTATCCGTGCCCTTGACCGTGAAATTGCCGTTCTTGAACTCGACATCGGCCGCCGCGGCTTCCATCAGATGGGCCGCGATCTTGGTCGCCTTGGTGATGATCTTGTCCATCGCCTTGACGAGGGCCGAGCCGCCAACAGCCAGCGAACGTGAGCCATAGGTGCCCATGCCGAACGGGATCTTGCCCGTATCGCCATGCACCACCTCGACATTCTCGATCGGAATGCCGAGCCCGTCGGAGACCAATTGAGCAAAGGTGGTCTCATGGCCCTGGCCGTGACTGTGCGAGCCGGTGAAGACGCTGACCGAGCCGGTCGGATGGACGCGGATCTGGCCGCATTCATACAAGCCCGCACGAGCACCCAACGATCCAACCACCGCCGAGGGCGCGATGCCGCAGGCCTCGAGATAGGTGGAGATGCCGATGCCGCGCAACTTGCCGCGCTTGGCCGCTTCCTGGCGGCGGGCTTCGAAGCCGGCCCAGTCGGCGGTCTTCAGCGCCATGTCGAGCGTCGCCTGGTAATCGCCGCTATCATATTGCAGGGCGACCGGCGTCTGATAGGGGAAGGCGTCCTTCGGAATGAAATTCTTCCGCCGGATCTCCACTTGATCCATCTTCATCTCGCGCGCGGCCTTCTCGACCAGGCGTTCGAGGAGATAGGTCGCTTCCGGCCGGCCGGCGCCGCGATAGGCATCGACCGCCACGGTATGGGTGAAGACCGCCTTCACCTCGGCATAGATCGCCGGCGTCGTATAAACGCCCGCCAGCAAGGTGGCATAGAGATAGGTCGGCACGCAGGAGGCGAAGGTCGAGAGATAGGCGCCCATATTGGCCTTGGTGCTGACCCTGAGACCCAGGAACTTGCCGTCCTTGTCCATGGCGAGCTCAGCATGGCTGACATGGTCGCGGCCCTGGGCATCACTGATGAAGGCCTCGGAGCGATCCGAGGTCCATTTGACCGGCCGCTCGATCTTGCCGGCAGCCCAGGTCATCAGCGCCTCTTCCGAATAGTGGAAGATCTTGGAACCGAAGCCACCACCGACATCCGGTGCCACCACGCGCAGTTTATGCTCAGGGATCTGCAGCACGAAGGCGCCCATGAGGAGGCGGATCACATGCGGGTTCTGGCTGGTGGTGAAGAGGGTATATTCGCCAGTGGCGCGATCGAAATCGCCAACTGCGACCCGCGGCTCCATGGCATTGGGGATCAGGCGCTGATTGACGATGTCGATCTTGGTCACATGCGCGGCCTTGGCAAAGGCCGCGTCGGTCGCCGCCTTGTCGCCGATATGCCAGTCATAACAGGTGTTGTTCTTGGCATCGGCCCAGACCTGCGGGACGCCCGGCTGGTCGGCCTTGGCCGTCGAGATGATTGCCGGCAGTTCCTTGTAATCGACCTCGATCAGCTCGGCCGCATCCTTGGCCTGGGCCAGGCTCTCGGCGATCACCAGGGCGACCTGGTCGCCGACATGGCGCACCGCATCCTTGCAGAGCGGCATATGCGGCGGCTCGACCATCGGGCTGCCATCCTTGCTGTGGATCAGCCAGCCGCAGGGCACGCCGCCCTTGTCGTAATCAGCGCCGGTGAAAATGGCGACGACGCCCGGTGCCGCCTTGGCCTTGGCGGTGTCGATCTTGTTGATCGTCGCATGGGCATAAGGCGAACGCAGGATATAGGCATAGGCCTGGTTCGGACGGTTGATGTCGTCGGTATAATTGCCCCGACCGGTCAGGAAACGGAAATCCTCGCGGCGCTTGACGGCTGCGCCGATGCCAGTTGCTGTGGTCATGCCACTTACCCCTTTATCGCCGGATTTGACATCGCCTGGGCGCCAGCCTTCACGGCCTTGACGATGTTGTGATAGCCGGTACAGCGGCAGATATTGCCTTCCAGCCCGTCACGTATTTCCGCTTCCGTGATGTTGGGATTGTTCTTCACCAGATCGATGGCACTCATCACCATGCCCGGCGTGCAATAGCCGCATTGCAACCCGTGATGTTCCTTGAAGGCGGCCTGCATCGGATGCAGTTCTTCGCCTTTCGCCAAGCCCTCGATTGTCGTGACCTGCGCACCATCGGCCTGGACCGCCAGCAAGGTGCAGGACTTCACCGAGGCGCCGTCGACATGCACGACGCAGGCGCCACATTGGCTGGTATCGCAGCCGACATGGGTGCCGGTCAGTCGGAGATGATCACGTAGGAAATGAACTAGAAGTGTGCGGCCTTCGACCTCGCCCGAAACAGCTCGGCCATTCACCGTCATACGCACGGTTGGCATTACGGTCCTCCCTCATTTGCCACCAGCGGGATCACTGCCCCGCCGGATCTTGTGCCCGTTAGGACCGGTCGCGGCCGGCCCTACTCTTGTTTTCAGGGCGCGTCATCGGCGCCCCGATTGGCATTCGTTGTCATATCAAGTTAACGGCCTGCCCCGGCGCAAAGTCAAGCCGGCTTTCGGACGACAAACATGACGGTTCGGATAAGGGAGACCGGAAACGGCTGGCCGGAACAGACACTGGAAA
>DATMUQ010000010.1:0-4672 GCA_035563795.1 Terriglobales bacterium
AGCCGATTGCGCCCAGGTTCTGTCGCAGCTGCTCCTCGTTGCGGGCGCCGATGATGACGGAAGAGACCGTCGGCCGCCGGGTCAGCCAGTTGATGGCGATCTGCGGCATGGTCTTGCCGGTCTCGGCGGCGATTTCATCCAACGCGTCGACGATGGCATAGAGCTTCTCGTCACTGACTGGCGGCGCGAATTCCGCCGTCTCATGCAGGCGGCTGACCTTCGGCAAAGGCTGGTTGCGGCGGACCTTGCCGGTCAGCCGGCCCCAGCCGAGCGGGCTCCAGACCAGGGCGCCGATCTTCTGATCGCGGGCCAGCGGCATCAGCTCCCATTCGTAGTCGCGGCCAACCAGCGAGTAATAGGCCTGATGCGCCACGTAACGGGCCTGGCCATGGCGTTCCGCTGCCGCCAGCGACTTCATCAGCTGCCAGCCGGCGAAATTCGAGGCACCGACATAGCGCAATTTGCCGGCGCGCACGAGATCATCCAGCGTCGCCACCACTTCCTCGACCGGCGTCGCTGCGTCGAAGGCATGCAGCTGCAGGAGATCGATGTAGTCGGTGCCGAGCCGGCGCAGGGCATCCTCCACTGCGCGGATCAGGCGCAGCCGCGAGGTGCCGGCGTCATTCGCACCGGCTCCCATCGGCAGGCCGGTCTTGGTCGAGATCAGCACCTGGTCACGCCTGCCTTTGAGGGCAGCGCCGAGGACTTCCTCCGAGGCGCCGGCGGAATAGACATCGGCGGTGTCGAAAAGTGTGACGCCGGCTTCGAGACAGATATCGACGAGGCGCCTAGCCTCGGTGACATCGGTGCGGCCCCAGGCGCCGAAAAGCGGCCCGCTGCCGCCGAATGTACCCGCACCAAAGCTCAAGACCGGCACCTTCAAGCCGGAAGCCCCAAGCGAACGATATTCCATCTGCTGTCCCTTCTTGCGATCTTGCGATGCGCGCCGCCCGGTGTCTTCGGGCAGCGCTTCCAGCAGGCAAATTGGACGCCGCATCGCCGATGGAGTAGATATCGGTCCGGCATTTCATTTGTGAGTTGAAGTCAACATGGCCCGATTGGACGTCAACCGCTCCGGCGAAATGGAAGTCTTCGCGCGCGTCGTCGATCTCGGCGGCTTCTCAGCTGCAGCGCGTGCCTTTCGCATGACGCCCTCCGCGGTGAGCAAGCTGATCGCCCGCCTGGAGACGCGCCTCGGCACGCGGCTGATCAACCGCTCGACCCGGGCCCTGCAATTGACGGCGGAAGGCAGTGCCTTCTATCAGCGGGCACTCAAGGTCCTGGCCGAACTCGACGAGGCCGAGCGTTTGGCGGGAGGCGACGCGAAGATCAGCGGCCGCATCCGGCTCAACACCAATGCCTCCTTCCACGCCCATATCCTGGCGCCAATCTTGCCGCTTTTCATCGAACGCTATCCGGAAGTGGCGCTGGATCTCGTCCTCACCGATGCGGTGATCGATCTCTTGCAGCAGCGCACCGATGTCGTGGTGCGGGCGGGGCCGTTGAAGGATTCGGCACTGATGGCCCGCAAGCTGGGCGAGACCCGCATGCTGATCGTCGGCGCGCCCGGTTATTTCCAGCGCCATGGTGAGCCGCAGGTGCCGCAGGAACTGCAGCAGCATCACCGGCTTGGTTTCGGCTATGCCCGCGCCGTCAAGGATTGGCCGTTGCGCCACCAGGGGCACGCCATCATCGTGCCAATGCGGGAAACCATCCAGGCCAGCGATGGCGAGGCGCTACGGCACCTGGCGATTGCCGGCGCCGGCCTTGCCCGCCTTGCCGCCTTCACCGTGCGAGACGATATCGCTGCCGGTCGCCTGAAGCCGGTCTTGGAAAAATGCATGGGCAAGGATGTGGAAGAAGTGCATGCACTCCATATCGGCAGCGGCGGGCCGGTCCCGGCCCGCATCCGCGCCCTGCTCGATTTCCTCGCCAAACACGCCAGGATCGACTGATCTCAGCGGGACACGAAACCGAGCTCGATCACCCGATCGTCGAAAGCCGCTTCATCCGGCGCGGCGATGTTGAAGCGCTCCTGCAGCACCGCCCGGATCGCCGCCGCCGTTTCCAGCACGGTTTCGCTATTGCTGCCGTCGAGACGGTATTCGGTGAAGCGGTTATTTCCCAGCGCCAGCCGGCCATCCGCCACCGGCCTTGCCGCCATCAGCGATGTGCGGAAGATCGAGGTCGCGAAGGTCGAGACGTAATGATTGCCGACCAGGTAATCGATCGGCTGCTGCGGCTGGAGGTCGAACCGATACAAGGTTTTCCAGGCAGTCACGCCCTCGCCGCTGAGGGTCTGCGCCTGCAGGAAATAATCGCCGTCGCGGCGAACAAGACGCATCACCCCATGCGGCGTCGCCTGCGGCTCATCCGCAACCAAGCGGAGCGGTGCCGTCGGCGTCATGCCGCCGAAGCCGATATCGGCGATATATTGCCCCTCGGGGAGATCGATCAGCAGCACATGATGCGAGCGGGCGGTGATGAGATCATCCGGTTGGTTCCACAGCACCCGGGCGCCGAGCCCGGTGAAACGGAAGCCCAGCGCCGTCAAGGCACGGGCGAAGAGCCCGTTCTGCTCATAGCAATAGCCGCCGCGTTTGCCGGAGAGCAGCTTGGCGACGAGATCCGTCGTACCGATCGAGACCGGCCGGCCGATCAGCGGATCGAGATTCTCATAGGCGATGGCGTTGGGATGCAAAAAGTGCAGCCGGCGCAGAACCTCCAGGCTCGCCTCCCGCGGTCCGTCATAGCCGATCCGCTGCAAATAGCGGTCGAGCGGGAAATCACCGTCAACGGCGGCTGGTGGATTGCTCTTGGTGGAAGCGGCGGCACTCATCTTGTTTCCCCGATCTTCATGGCGAAGCTAGTGCCCGCGGCGCGCCGAGACCAGCAGGAACATCGGCCGCAGCAGCTCCTCCGCCAGTTCCGGTTCGGCGGCGATCTGCGCCGCGCTCGGCCGCCATTCATCGACCTGGGTGATGGTGAAGCCGTGATGGATGAGGAGATTGAGATAGGTACCAACAGTCCGGTGCTGCTTGACCACCCCTTCCGCCAGCCAGTCGGTCACCCGCGGCCCTTCGACCAGGTAATTGTCGACCGGCCAGGTCTTATGGCCATCGACATAGACCGACCAGCCCGGCCGGCTCGGCGCGGTATAGATCGGATGCTCCACCGAGAAGACGAAATGGCCGCCGGGTCGCAGCGCCTGATGCACCTGATAGACCAGGGTGTCGAGATGTTCGAGATAGTGCAAGGCGAGGGCACTATAGGCGAGATCGACCGAACCCGCGGCCAGAGCGAGATGGTTGAGATCGGCCCGCTCATAGCGGATCGACATATCCGGGGTCAGCTGCCGGGCCCGCTCCAGCATGTTTGCCGAGACATCGATGCCCCGCACCTGAGCAGCGCCCTGCTCCTTCACCCAGCGGCAGAACCAGCCGAAGCCGCAGCCGAGATCGATGATGCTGGCCTCGCGCAGCCGCGGCAGCATGGCCCGCAACGCCGGCCATTCGGGCATGCCATCAAGACCGGCAATCGAGCGCTGCAACCTGCTATAGCCGGCAAAAAAATGGGCATTGTCGTAGATATTCTGCGTCATCCCCTGTCGGCCCCATTTATCTCTTGGAATATCTACCGCCGGACTTACATGATGGGACTGCAGCCTGTCGGCTGCCGTCCCGCCCTCCGGTCGCCTTCCGGCAACGACCCGGCGGGGCAGTGCGTATTCCCTAAGCATATTCCCTGGCCAGTCCGGCCAATGCGCCATTTAATAGCATTTTTTGAGGGGTTATCGTGAGTTCTTATCCCACAGTCACGTTCCTTGACGGCCAATCCATTCCCCAGCTCGGCCTCGGCGTCTGGCAGACACCCAATGACACCGCCGTCACCGCCGTCCAGGCCGCCCTCGAGGCCGGCTACCGGCATGTCGATACGGCGATGATCTATGACAATGAGACAGGTGTCGGCGAGGGCATCCGCCGCAGCGGCGTCGACCGCAAGGAGATTTTCGTCACCACCAAATTGTGGAACAGCGACCAGGGTTTCGATAGCGCCCTGAAGGCCGGCACGCAGAGCCTGAAGCGGCTCGGCCTCGATTACGTCGATCTCTATCTCATCCATTGGCCGGCGCCGCGGCGCGGTCTCTTTGTCGATAGCTGGCGAGCACTCATCCGCCTCAAGGAGGAAGGCCGCGCCCGCTCGATCGGCGTGTCCAACTTCCCGGCTGAATTGCTGGAACGCCTGATCGGCGAGACCGGTGTGGTACCGATCCTCAACCAGATCGAGCTGCATCCCCACTTCCAGCAGCGGGCCCTGCGCGAGGTCCATGCCAAGCATGGCATGGCGACTGAATCCTGGAGCCCGCTCGGCCAGGGCAAGCTGCTCGACGACCCGGCGATCACGGTGATTGCCGCGAAACACAAGCGCACACCGGCCCAAGTCATCATCCGCTGGCATCTCGACAACGGCCTCATCGTCATCCCGAAATCGGTGACACCGAGCCGCATCGTCGAGAACTTCCAGGTCTTCGATTTCAAGCTCGATGCCGATGACCTCGCCGCCATCGGCAAGCTTGATTCCGCTCGTGGCCGCATCGGTCCCGATCCGATGACAGCGAGTTTTTAAAGACGGACTTGCGAATAAGGGTGGGCGGCAGCACAGTGCCACCACC
>DATMUQ010000011.1:0-5255 GCA_035563795.1 Terriglobales bacterium
CGGTCGAGGCGGCGCGCCAAGGACAGCTGATCGACGATGCCAATGTGGTGGTCGAAGCCGCCGCTGCCGGGCAGGGGATTGCACTTGGCTATCTGCCGATCAGCCAGAGCGAGATCGATCTCGGCCGTCTCGTCCTGGCACACCCCCATCACTGCGATCCGGCCGACGGCTATTACCTGGCCTATCGCCGAGAGGTGCTCGGCCGTCGCTCGGTTGCCATCTTCCGCCGCTGGATCCTGCAAGAGGCAGCCGTGTCGCTCAAGGAGCGGCGCTGACCTATTTATAAGGCCGTTTTATGTATCGGCCCGGGATGTTTATGCGGGTTGATTATTAATATTTAATGCGACATGCGGAAATATAATATTAGAATGATCCGAACGGTTGGCATGCATGGCGCAGCCAGGGAGAAGCGATTGGTGGCGAACGGCGCCGAGCCTGATCGACTACTGCCTTGTTGAAACAAAGCTGGCCACAGACTTGGCCGGTTCATTGAATTGCCGCCCGCCCGACATAGTTTCATCCGCTACGTCAGGGCGCCATCACGGCCGGGATTGTTGGAGGCGACTTTTATCGCGCCCAACTGACCAGAAGGTGGACGATCGAGGCAGTGGGCGCAGCGTCGCTTGCGAGTCACTGTGTATAGCTTGCCGTAAGCTGATCTCGAGGCAACGGCAGATGCCTGGACCAGCGCCGTCTGCATTGCCGCGATGTTGCCGGATCGATGTCTTGCAATTCAACGGAGAGCAACGACATCGCCCTAAAGTTCTCGCAAGTGCAGCATGGGGCTTGACCAAACAGCAACGGAATGCGATCCAGCTAAGTTAGGTCTTTATCCGCCGAGACAATGCCTTTGCCTCGCGGCGCGACAGCTTGTTAGCCGAAATTGATCAGTCTTGGGGACGCCTTCGCATGATGTCTGCCATCAGGAATGCCTTTGCCACCAGCCTCTGCGTACTCGTCTTGGCCGGTTGCGGAGAACAGAAGCAGGCGCAACAGCAGGCGGCGGTTCCGCCTGCCGCTGTCGGCGTCGTGACATTGCAAGAGAAGCCGGTCGCCAAGGGCTATGAGTTCATTGGCCGCGTGAAGGCCGTCTCTCAGGTTGATGTGCTCGCCCGTGTCGAAGGTTTCCTGGAAGACATCCATTTCCGCGAAGGCCAGGAGGTCAAGAAAGGCGATCTGCTGTTCTCGATCGAGAAGGATCTCTTCAGGGCTCAGGTCGATCAGTATAAGGCGCAGGTGTTGGCAGCACAGGCCAATCTCGCCAATGACGAGATCCAGTACCAGCGCGATCTGCAACTGGTGAAGAACCAGAACGTGCCGCAATCGACCGTCGATAAGGACTTGGCCGCCCGCGATGCCGGCAAGGCCCAGGTCCTGCTGAGCCAGGCGCAGCTCGAACAGGCGCAGATCAATCTCGGCTATACCGATATCTATGCGCCGATCGACGGCAAGATCGGTGCTCACAATTACGATGTGGGCAATCTGGTCAGCCCATCTTCGAAGCCGCTGGTATCGCTGGTCAGCCAGGACCCGATGTACATCACTTTCCCGGTTAGCCAGGAAAAGCTGCTGGAGATCCGGGAGTCGCGCCAGCAGGATGACGGTTCGCTGACCAAGATCGAATTCGTCGTCCGCTTCTCGGACGGGACGCAATACAAATATGCCGGGCGCTGGGACTTCACCGCGCCGCAGGTCGACCAGTCGACCGATACGGTGGAGATGCGTGCGACCCTGGCCAACCCTGACCGTCAGTTGATCGACGGCCAATACGTCAAGGTGATCCTCAAGGAACGCAATCCGCAGAACCGGCTCGTCGTGCCCCAGGCCGCGGTACAGACCGCGCAAGGCGGCAACCAGGTGCTGGTCGTCGGCGCCGACAACAAGGTTGTCGCCCGCATCATCGATCTCGGCCAGACCGAGGGCGGCGATTATGTGGTGAACAAGGGCTTGCAGCCCGGCGAGAAGGTGATCGTCGAAGGTTTGCAGAAGGCGAAGCCGGGCCAGGTGGTGGCGCCCAGCGAGATCAAGCAGGAAGGGACGGCAACCCCGCCACAGCCGGCGGCAACGCCCGCCTCGGGCGGCAGCGGTTCGTCTACGGGAACTGCGCCCGCCGGGAACACGCCGGCACCCGCGAGCACCCAGCCGGCTTCCGGCAGTGGGCAGTCAGGTAGCGGCACCTCCGGCACTAATGGCGGCACCAACAAGGGAGCCGGCCAATGATTTCCGCGGTCTTCGTCGACCGCCCGCGCCTTGCCTTTGTTATCTCGATCGTCATCACGATTGCGGGCTTGATCGCGCTTACCCAGATTCCGGTCGCGCAATTCCCCGATATCGTGCCGCCGCAGGTCTCCGTTACCGCCAATTATCCCGGCGCCGATGCCGGCGTCGTCGAGACGACCGTGGCGCAGCCGATCGAGCAGCAGGTGGTCGGGGTCGACAAGGCCATCTACATGCAGTCGACCTCGGGCGCCGATGGCAGCTACAACCTGACCGTCACCTTCGAGCTCGGCACCAATCCCGACATCAACACCGTCAATGTGCAGAACCGTGCGGCCTTGGCGCAGCCCGTCCTGCCGGCCGAGGTGACCAAGCAGGGCCTCACCATCAAGAAGAAGAGCTCGGCGCTCCTCTACGGTATCACCCTGTTCTCGCCGAAGGGGTCGAACAGCCCGCTCTTTCTCAATAACTACGCCACGATCTACATCATCGATCAGTTGAAGCGCCTGCCGGGTGTTGGTGATGCCAGCTTGTTCGGCCCGCTCAATTACTCGATGCGGGTCTGGCTCAACCCCGATCGCCTGACCAGCCTCAATCTGACGCCGAGCGATGTGATTTCGGCTTTGCAGGCACAAAACGTCCAGGCGGCGGTCGGCCGCATCGGCGCCCAGCCGATGTCGAATGACCAGCAGCTGCAGTTGAACCTCACCACCAAGGGCCGCCTCACCACGGTCGATGAGTTCAAGAACATCATCCTCAGGGCCAATCCCGACGGCTCCGTCGTGCGGGTCTCAGATGTGGCGCGGGTCGAGCTCGGTGCCCAGGCTTCCGACCGCTATACCCGGTTCAATGGCGCACCCAGCGCCGCGATCGGTATTTATCAGTCGCCGGGCGCCAATGCCGTGCAGGTGGCGAAGGAAGTCCGCGACAAGATGGACGAGCTGTCGAAGTCCTTCCCCGAGGACGTCCAGTACAAGGTCTTCTATGATTCCACCGTTTTCATCACCTCGACCATCGAGGAGGTGATCAAGACGCTGCTGGAAGCCTTCGTCCTGGTGGCGGTCGTCGTCTACCTCTTCCTCGGTAAGCTACGGACCACGCTCATTCCGCTGATCGCGGTGCCGGTCTCCATCATCGGTACGTTTGCTGTCCTGCTGCTGATCGGCTTCTCGGCAAATACCGTCTCATTGCTGGCCCTGGTGCTGGCGATCGGCATTGTCGTCGATGACGCCATCGTGGTGATCGAGAACGTCGAGCGTGTTCTCGAGGAGGATCCACTTCTCAGTGTCGCAGATGCGACCAAGAAGGCGATGGCGGAAATCACCGGTCCGATCATCGCCATCACCCTGGTGCTGCTCTCGGTCTTCGTGCCGGTCGCCTTTATTCCAGGTCTCAGCGGCCTGCTGTTCCGCCAGTTCGCCGTGGCGGTCGTGGTGTCGATGCTGATCTCCGCGGTGAATGCCCTGACGTTGAGCCCGGCGCTCTGTGCGGTGCTGCTGACCCGCAGCCATGGTGGCAGCAAGGGGCCGATCAAATATGTGCTCCGCGGCATCGACAAGGTGCGCGACGGCTATGCGGCAATCGTCGCCCGCCTGATCCGGGTCGCCATCATCAGCGTCTTCATCATCGGTGGCCTCGGCATCATCTCGTTCATATTGTTCGGCCGCACGCCGCAGGGCTTCCTGCCCGACGAGGATCAGGGCTATTTCTTCGCCTCGATGCAGCTTCCCGACGCTGCCTCGGTCGGCCGCAATTCGCAGATCACCAAGCAGGCGGAAGACATCATCAAGGCCGATCCTGCGGTACGCGACGTTCTCGCCGTGGTTGGTTTCAACTTCCTCGACAGCATCGCGCAGTCCAACTCGGCCTTCTTTGTCGTGGCCCTGAAGCCGTATGAGCAGCGGACCGATCCGTCGCTCCGAGTGCAGGCGGTGCTGGCGCGATTGCGCGGTAAGCTCTTCGCCATTCCCGGCGCGGTGATCATCCCGTTCAACCTGCCGCCGATTATCGGTCTCGGCAGTACCGGCGGCTTCCAGTTCATGCTGGAAGATCGCGGCGGCACCAGTACCACCCAGCAAATGGCCCAGTTGATGGGCGGCATGGTGGTGGCGGCCAACCAGGAGAAGGGGCTGACGGCGGTCTTCAGCACCTATTCATCCAGCACGCCCTCGCTCTATCTCAATATCGACCGTGACAAGGCGCAGACACTCGGCGTGAAGATTTCCGACATCTTCACGGCGCTGCAGGGCACGCTGGGCGGCATCTACGTCAACGACTTCAATCTCTATGGCCGTACCTGGCAGGTGCAGATCCAGGCGGAGCAGCAATTCCGCCGCCGGATCGACGATATCTACGATATCTATGTGCGAAATTCCGCCGGCAATATGGTGCCGCTGAGGGCATTGCTGTCGGTCGATACCAAGCTCGTGCCCCAGGGCATCACCCGCTATAACGGTTTCCGGGCGGTCACCATCAACGGCAGCGCGGCACCCGGCACCAGTACCGGTACGGCACTGGCCGTGATGGACAAGATCTCACAGCAGGTCCTGCCGCAGGGCTTCAGCTACGAATGGACCGGCACCGCGCTGCAGGAGATCGCCGCGGCGGGCAAGACGCCGATCGTGCTCGGCATGGCCGTGCTGTTTGCCTATCTCTTCCTGGTGGCACTCTATGAAAGCTGGACCATTCCAGTGCCGGTGCTGCTCTCCGTCGTCACGGGTGTGCTCGGCGCCATCATCGCCGTGGTAATCACCGGACTCAGTTTCGACGTCTATGCCCAGATCGGCCTGGTCGTGCTGATCGCCTTGGCGGCGAAGAACGGCATTCTGATCGTCGAATTCGCCAAGCTGCAACGTGAGAGCGGGAAGTCAATCCGCGATGCCGCCCTGGAGGGCGCGCGGCTGCGGTTCCGGCCGGTGATGATGACGAGCTTCGCCTTCATCCTCGGATTGTTGCCGCTGATCACCGCTCTCGGCGCCGGAGCGGCGACCCGGCGCGCGGTCGGTACACCGGTCTTCGGCGGCATGCTTGCGGCTTTC
>DATMUQ010000012.1:0-7507 GCA_035563795.1 Terriglobales bacterium
CGCCGATCTCGCCGTCGCCCGCCTCTCCGCCCAGGCAACCCTCGCCATCGACTATTTCGAATTGCGCGCCGCCGACGAGAACAAACGGCTGTTCGATGCGACGATTGCCGATTTCACCCATTCGCTGGAAATCGTGCGCAACCAGTATGCCGCCGGTATCGCCGCGAAATCCGATGTCGCCGCCGCCGAAACGCAATTGCAGCAGTCGCAGGCCCAGGGCATCGATATCGGCGTGCAACGCGCGACGCTGGAACATGCGATCGCCATCCTGGTCGGCAAGGCGCCCGCCGATGTCACCCTGCCCGCAGCGGCCTTCGCCAAGGAGATCCCCGTCGTCCCGACCGGCCTGCCATCGACGCTGCTGCAACGCCGTCCCGATATTGCCGAGGCCGAGCGCAAGATGCAGGCCGCCAATGCGCAGATCGGCGTCGCCGAAGCGGCCTTCTATCCCGATGTGACTCTCTCTGGCGCCTTCGGTTACGGCAGCACTGCGGTCGGCGAACTCTTCACCGCCTCGAGCGAGGCTTGGTCGCTGGGCGCCAGCGTGGTTGAGACCGTGTTCGACGGTGGCCTCAGGAGCGCGCAAGTCGCCGCCACGCGCGCCACTTACGATCAGAGCGTCGCAGACTACCGGCAGACAGTGCTGACCGGCTTCCAGCAGGTCGAGGATCAGCTCTCGACCCTGCGCATCCTGGAACAGGAAGCCGCGGTGGAGGAAGCCGCCGTGCAGTCATCGCATGAAGCGACGGTGACGGCGCTCAACGAATACGAGGCGGGCATCACCGCCTATACTACCGTGATCACCGCCCAGGCGGCCGAGCTCGCCAATGAGCGCAGCGCCATCACCATTCGCCAGCAGCGCCTGGTCGCCAGCGTCTCCCTGATCGAAGCGCTGGGTGGCGGCTGGGATACCGGCCAATTGCCGACCAGCGAGAAGATCGCCAATAACTGAGGTGCCTGGCTGGCTCGGAGGCGCATTCACCAGAAGGGGGCGAAGGCACCCGGCCGATCAATCTGATGTCCAGATTTGTGATGTGCGGCAAGTTTATCCCACGCCCGTTGACGCCTTTTGTGACACTCTATCAAGTGATCTCACCGCTCTACTTCAGATCATGAGTCGCGCCGACCGCGCATAAGAATTGGGGCAAACACAGATGAAATCCCTTCTGCGCTTCCTGGGGAAAGTGATCTTGCTGCTCGCCTGCTGCTATGTCGTCATCTGTGTCACGGTCTATTTCAGCCAAGGAACACTGCTCTATCACCCTGACCCCGCCATGCCATCGCCACAGGAAGCGGGCATGGTCAATGCGGAGATTGTTCATCTCAAAACGTCGGATGGCGAAAATCTGGTTGCATGGTGGATACCGCCGCGCGCCTCCGACAAGCCGGTGATCCTCTATCTGCATGGTAATGGCGGCAATATTTCGTATCGGACCGGCCGCTTCAGCCAGATCATAGCGGACGGCTCAGGTCTACTGGCCTTAAGCTGGCGCGGCTTTGGGACGTCGACGGGCACGCCTACAGAGGCCGGTCTGATGATCGACGCCAGGACGGCTTACGATTATCTGAAGACCAGGACCACGCCTGACCATATCGTCTTGATGGGTGAATCCCTGGGTACCGGTATTGCCGTCCATCTTGCCACGGAAGTCCCGGTGAACTCGATCATTCTGGATTCCGCCTATAGCTCAATCCTGGATATCGCAAAAACGCAGTTCGATTGGCTACCGGTTTCATTGCTTCTTCGAGATCAATATCAGGCCATTGCCATGGCGAAGTCAGTTCGGGCCCGCGTTTATCAGGTCCACTGTGTTGGCGATCCGTTGATTCCCATTCGCTTTGCGCGGGCGCTGAGTGCTCAGTTCCCCAATCACGCGGACCTCATTGAAGCGCCCGGCGGTTATCACCCGGTCTCCGCCGCTGCTCTGGACGCGGTATTGGCCGAATTCCGAGAGCAGTATCATCCCGGTACATAATTCGCGGAATGGGCAGTACCCTTGATGTCATTGGGAAGGTGACTTTGCACCGTTATAGCGCCGAGCCGACCGCCGCTCACTAAGCCGCTGATCGCCAATAACTGAGGCGCGTAACAGGGGTCGCGAGACTATCGGTCGCCGCCGCTCTTGCTCCGATCTTGCAAATCGTCATCACAATGCCGCGATCCAGAACAACGGCGAGGTCCAAATGCGTAGTGATCGCTGATGTCTGGACTTCTTCGCGTGGCCAAAAAGGAAACCGGCCCTAGGAACTTGGACCGGCGAGTTTGAGTTGAGACATGTTCAGATAGTGATACTGGTGAGCCGGCAAGGGCGTGGGGAACGCCAGGTGCCGAAAAAGGGGGGCTTAGGGCCGTGCCGGCTCAGTAACAAAACAAATCTGATCCCCACGGGTTCCGGTGTTTGAACAATTATTCGAAGAAGAAGCTTATACTTCAGGGTGTGACTGACGAAGTACTGCGATAAAACTTTTCATTAATTGCGCAAGCATGTCAGCCTCAGCTGTCGTCAAGACACTGTCGCGACGATGCAACATTCTCGTCAGCTTGGCCTTCTAGTATTGCTGCAGGCTGATGGAGTATTTGGATAATATGAGTCTGCGGATATTTCAGCGCTCACGCGCTAAGGCAACGCATCGTGAGGTCATGATCATCGCGACGGATGACACCGGCGCGCATCAATATCGGCTTTACGAAATCAATCCCGTCAATTTCGAGCCGACCCCGTTGTGCAGCCACGCTCACAAAGACAAGACCGAAGCGCGTCACTGCGCTGACGCCAGACTGCACTGATCCGGCAACGCACGGTCGCCCGACCGGGCGTTTCTCGATGTCGTCTGCGCGACCGGTCGATAAGCCGGACAGGGCGCTAGAGACTCACCCTACACCCGCCTATTTCTTGCAATGATTCCGACACTGCCGCAGCACGTGCGAATCAGCGCGGCGAGAAACTTCTGCATGGTCGGCGATATCTGAGCTTTGCGGCCGCCCGCACGACGGGACAGATGTTAGCGCGGCCTGTCGATTTCCGGAAATTTGTATTTTAAATCAAAGGGAAATGGCGGAGAGGGTGGGATTCGAACCCACGGTAGGCGCAAACCTACAACAGTTTTCGAGACTGCCCCAATCGGCCACTCTGGCACCTCTCCGGCTTGGGCGGGGCGGAACCTAACGAATAACCCGACTGACTGCAAGCCGTATCTCAGCCTCGAAAAAGCAAACGGGAGCAGCCGGTTAGGGCTGCTCCCGCGATTTTCGCCTGGGCCTGTATTGAAGCGGCGGCCGTCAGCTGGCCTTGGCCCGCTGGCGGGCGGTTTCGATATTCGGCAGCAGGGCCGTCAACAGGCCGATCGCCGGCAGGAAGGCACAGAGGCGATAGACCGTGGTGATGTCGGTCCAATCGGCCAGGACGCCGAGCACGGCGGCACCAACACCGCCCATGCCGAAGGCGAAGCCGAAGAACAGGCCCGCGACCATGCCGACCCGACCCGGCATCAGCTCCTGGGCATAGACCACGATCGCCGAGAAGGCCGAAGCAAGGATGAGACCGATCGGAATCGTGAGGATCACGGTCCAGAACAGCGAGGCATAGGGCAGCACCAGAGTGAAGGGCAGAACACCCAGGATCGAGCCCCAGATCACCTTCTTGCGGCCGATATGATCGCCGATCGGACCGCCGGCAATGGTGCCGATCGCCGCCGCGCCCAGGAAGACGAAGAGATAGATCTGCGCCGACTGCACCGACACGCCGAAGCGGGTGATCAGATAGAAGGTGTAATAGCTGGTGAGGCTGGCGAGATAGAAATACTTCGAGAAGATCAGCGCCAGCAGCACTGCGATCGCACCACCGACCTGCTTACGCGACAACGTGACGGCGACGGCGCCATGACGCGAAGCGCCCTTCGCCTTGCGATTGGCACCGAACCAGGCGCCGATCCGCGTCAACACAATGATCGCCACCATCGCCGCCAGCGAGAACCAGGCAACACTCGATTGGCCATGCGGCAGAATGAGAAAGGCCGCGGCCAGCGGGCCGATTGCCGAGCCGAGATTGCCGCCCACCTGGAACAGCGATTGCGCGAGACCATGCCGCCCGCCGGAGGCCAGACGCGCGACGCGCGAGGATTCCGGATGGAAGATGGAAGAGCCGGTGCCGATCAAGGCCGCCGCCAGCAGCAGCAGCGGGAAACTCGGCGCCCGCGACAACAGCAGGAGACCTGCCAAGGTGACGGCCATGCCGACCGGCAAGGCGTAGTTCTTCGGCGAGCGATCGGTATAGAGGCCTACCATGGGCTGCAGAAGCGAGGCGGTAATCTGGAAGACCAGCGTGATAAGGCCGACCTGGCTGAAGCTCAGATCGAAACCCTGCTTGATCATCGGATAGATCGCCGGCAACAGCGACTGCAACATGTCATTCAACAAATGGCAGAAGCTGATACCGACAAGGACGGCCAGCGCTGTTCGTTCGGCAGCGTTGCGGTCAATGTTCATTGTTGTATCAGCCATGATTTTCTCCGTGGTTTTCGGCAATCACCGATATTAGGGAGAAGCCGAAGACCTTCTTCCGAAAGCAGGTCAAATATTTTATAGTTTGGGCCAATCAATCCTGCCCCCAATGGCGCTCCATCGCTGAGACATGGTCCACAACGCCCGCCTGACCGCCGAACTTGAAGGCACGCCCCGGCCGATCGTCGCCTTCGGCAACGATTATCCGGACGATTTCGAAATCTCGCCGCATTACCACAGCCGCAACCAGTTCCTGCATGCCGGATCGGGCGTCATGACGGTGCGGACCGAACACGGCGCCTGGGTGGTGCCGCCGCAAGAGGCGATGTGGATTCCGGCCGGCATCGTCCACAGCGTGCGCATGATCGGACCCGTCACCACCCGCAGCCTCTATGTGCGGAGCGATGCTGCCACCGGCATGCCGCAGACCTGCCAGGTGCTCGCCATCTCTGGCCTGATGCGTGAATTGTTGCTGGCCGCGGTCGAGCTGCCGGCCGATTACCAGGAAGACGGACGCGATGGATTGATCATGTCGCTCGCTTTGGCGGAATTGCAGCAGCTGCACAGTCTGCCGCTCTCCCTGCCGCTGCCGACGGACACCAAACTCGCGCGCCAATGCCAGAAATTTCTCCGCAAACCTTTGGCCAGCGTGCCGATCGATGCCTGGGCCGAGACCCTGGCCATGAGCCGGCGCAGCTTCACCCGCTTCTTCAAGCGCGAAACCGGCATGAGCTTCGCCCATTGGGCGCGCCAGGCCTGCCTGCTCTCGGCCATGCGACGCCTGGCATTGGGCGAAGCCGTGACCACCGTCGCGCTCGATCTCGGCTATGAGAGTCCCGCCGCCTTCACGACCATGTTCAAGAAATCGCTGGGCGTGCCGCCAAGCCGCTATTTTGCCGGCGATAAAAGACAGGATTGATCAATGCGTTTGCTGATTGCCGGGCGTCGCCTTTTAAAAATCCTCCTGCTCCCGTTGACACTTATCCTCGCCGCCTGCGCGCCGCGCCTGCAGGAGATCGGTCCCGATATCGACCAGCCGCATCTGACGGCAACGACCATCCACACCGCCGATGGCGTCGACCTGCCCTTACGCGAATGGCTGCCACGGGACGATTCCCTGAAGGTCACGGAGATCAAGGCTGTCATCCTCGCCATCCACGGCTTCAACGACTATTCCAAGGGCATGACCAACCCGGCCGAGGGCATGGTCCGCCGCGGCATGGCGGTCTATGCCTATGACCAGCGCGGCTTCGGACGCACGCCCCAGCGCGGCATCTGGCCCGGGAATGAGCGGATGATCGCCGATCTCAAACTGGCGGTGGATCTGCTGCACCGAAAATATCCCGACAAGCCGCTCTTCATTCTCGGCGAGAGCATGGGCGCCTCCGTCGTCATCGCCGCGGCAGCACAGAACCCACCTTTGCAGGCAAATGGCCTGATCCTGGTCTCGCCGGCCCTCTGGGGCTGGGAAACCCAGAGCAGTTTCAACCGCCATGTGCTCGACTGGGCGGCGCATTTCGTTCCCTGGATGACCGTCTATCCGACAGGTGTGCGCGTCCAGGCGTCGGACAACACCACGGCGTTGCGTGCGATGGGACGTGACCCCTTGGTCATCAAAGATACCCGCGTTGATTCCGCCTATGGTCTCGTCGGCCTGATGAGCCAAGCCTATGAGGCGCTGCCGGTGCTAGGACGCGCCGATCATGGCGTTCCCCCTTGCCTGCTGCTCTATGGCGGTCGCGAACAGGTGCTGACCGATCATTCGGTACTCGCGTCTCTGGCGGAACTGCCGCCGCTGCCGCAGGACCGGCTGCGGATCGGCCTCTATCCGCGCGGCTATCACTATCTGCTGCGCGATCTCGACGCACAGACGGTCTTCACCGATATCGCCTCCTGGATGGCCGATCCGGCGAAGCCCCTGCCGAGCGGCGCCGATCAGGTGCCGGCATCGGCCTTGAAGTTCCAGCGCTGACATATCGTCGCACGCATGCATGCGTGCTCGATGTCATTGATCCAAATCAATGACCTTGCGCCAACCCTCGCCGATCTTCCTGCCAGCAATCAGGAGATCAACGATGACGACAATTGAGACAGCCTATCTCGCCATGGTTATCGTGGCGGCCGGCGCCTTCGCCGCCACCCTGCTCTGGGCCAGCTTCCGCGCGGGCTGAGTTTTGCCGCGAAGCGGATCGCGACCGGCAAACGGGCTCACCGCCCTGGTTGCTGGTCGATCCGTCCCCCTCTAACACCGACACGGGCCAATTGCAGCCGCTGCATCGATCTTTGATGTATGTTCGCGCTGACCGATCGGCGGGCTCGGCGCCGGCTGGGCCATTTGCCGCCACCAGAAGCCCGTGATATCGACGCCTAATCAGCGCGGCCTTCGCCTTGACCGGCCGGACCCTGCCTGGCAGCCCGATCCAGGACATTGATCTTTATCTGATATACTAGTATCCGTATAACTTCCGTCGATTGACGCAAGCACAACGGATTGTGCCGATGTCTCAGAAAAGGGTCCTTGCCAGCGAACCGGGCGCGACGCAAAAATCCGCCATCATGACGGAAAGCGATTTTGTGTTGCCCGAGGATGCGCGAATCGACCGCTCCTCGCCCATCCCCGACCAGGTCTATCGCCTGTTACGGCAAGCGATCATCACCTCACGCATGCCACCCGGCTCCGTGATCATTGAGAAACAGATCACCGACCAGCTCGGCATCTCGCGCACACCGGTGCGCGATGCCATCCGGCAGCTTGCCGATGAACGGCTGATCAATATTCGTCCGCAATCGGGAACCTATGTCGCCCTCATCGACCGCCATCAGCTCGAAGAGGGCCAGATCATCCGCCGGGCACTCGAGGTCGAAGGCATCAAGCTCGCCGCCGCCCATATCGATGACGCCGCCATCGAGAAGCTGCGCGATCTGCTCGCCCTGCAGGAGCGCGCCGCCGCCAAGCAGCGGCATGAAGACTTCATCACCTATGACGACCAGTTCCATCGCACCATC
>DATMUQ010000013.1:0-14596 GCA_035563795.1 Terriglobales bacterium
CAGCCCACCGCCGATATCGAGGCCGAGGTCGCGCCCTTCCAGCCCTATCGGGTGACGCCGCAGGTGATGCGCCTGACCGGCAAGAAGTCGAGCATCTTCCTCCATTGCATGCCGTCCTTCCACAGCCCCGACACCGATTACACCCGCCTGCACCCGACCTCGCTCGATACCGACGATGCCGTCTTCGAAGGCGCCCAGAGCCGCGTCATCGACGAGGCGGAGAACCGGCTCCACGTGGTGAAAGCGCTGTTCAAGCACGCGATTTGAGCGGCGTGAGATAATAGATTCGCGCAGGGAGGCTCAATCGGTCGGCAGCGGGATGGCCGAGTTGAAGACGTTATCCGGGTCGTAAAGCCGCTTGATATCGCGGAGCCAGGGGCCGTTCTTGCCGTAGCTCGCCTTGACCCGCGCGACATCGTCGCCGGTCATCATATTGGCATAGGCGCCGGGGAGCGCGATGGCATCGAGGGCTTTGCGGGTGGCCTCGGTCCATTGCTGGTGCCGCAATGCTTCTTCCGTGTTGGCGCGGTCTTCGAAGATGGCGATGATCTCGATCAACACGTGATCGCGCCGCAGGCCGAAGGCGGTGGCATCGGCGGGGACGCGCGCGGCGGCACCTCTGAAATCATGGGTGACGAGGGCGCAGCCCGGCGACGGTGCCTGCTTCATGGCGGCGATCAGGATATCGATGGCGCGGCCGTCGAGCGCAGGCAGTAGGCTGGTATCGATATAGACGCCGCGGCCATTGACGACGAATGAACTGAACATGCCGAGGAGTTCGCCATAGGGGCGCTTGCCGATATCGCGGTTGATCGGCGTGCCGAATTTGGCCAAGGGCGCAAGCGCCGCCTCGCCTTGTGCCGGGTGGCCCGACCAAGTTGGTACCAAGCAGAGGACCGGTGCGCCATCGGGGCCGCCCATCAAACAAACCTGGATATTGAGTTCGTCCGCCGCGCCGGCGGCGAGCTCGGCACAGCTTCTGAGCACGGTGCCAGCTTCGGCAAAGGGGAAGAGCAGCATGCCGGCATGGAGGCTCGGCATGTCATGGAGGCGCAGATGCAGTGTCGTCACCGCCCCGAAATTGCCGCCACCGCCGCGCAGCGCCCAGAAGAGATCGGCATTGTCCTGCTGGTTGGCGAGCACGATCCGGCCGTCGGCGAGGACCACCTCGGCGGCCAGCAGATTGTCGAGGGCGAGGCCGAAGCTGCCGATCAGCGGGCCATAGCCGCCGCCCAAGGTAAGGCCGGCGACGCCGACGGCATCGATCTGGCCGAGCACGGGGGTCACCTTGAGCGGGTCGGTCACGGCCGTGACATCGCCGGCCCGCGCCCCGCCCTGGACCCGGGCGATACGATTGTCGGGGCCGGTCACCACGCCGTTCATGCCGCTGAGATCGATGACGAGGCCGTTGCAGAGGCTGCGCCCGACCCAGTCATGGCCGCCGCCGAGGACCGAGAGCGGCAGGTCGCCATCGCGAGCGGCGCGGATGGCGGCCTGAACATCGGCGGAGCTGCGGCAATGGGCGACCGCCTGGGGGATGCGATCAAGCTGCTTCGCCCAGATATCTGTCGCCGCGGCGTAGCGCGGATCGCCTGGTCTTGAGAGCCGGCCCGAGAGTTGATCATCAAGCCGTTGCAAGCTTTTATCGACCTGGCGTGACATGCTGCAGACTCCCTCTCGCATCTGTTGTTTCGACGGCCGCTGCGGTGCTGATGCGCTGCCAGCCGTGGACGGCCACATGGCTCGCCAGGATAGGGGGCGACGTGTTGCGCCGGTGTTGCCGGATCGGGGATTTGCGTTTCAGATGTAATGCGGGTGTCTTGGCCCACAGCGCCGGGACGGGCGAGAGGAGGGACAGATGACAGATCGGGAAAAATCAGCTCAGCGCAGGCTTGGCGGCATGTGTCTCTGCGGTGCTGTCCGTTATGAGGTGGCGGATGCCTTCGCCTATGCGATGAACTGTCATTGTTCGAATTGCCGGCGGACGACGGGCGCCGCCTTCAAACCGATCGCCGGCATCGAACGCAGCAAGTTCACTGTGACCAAGGGTGCCGATAATCTCCTGATCGTCGGCGAGCCGGATGGCAACGATACGCATTGTCGGACCTGCGGCTCGTTCCTCTATTCCGTCGTCAATGACGGCGCTTATATCCATGTCGCCATGGGCAGCCTGGTCGATGATCCGAACATCCGCCCAACCAAGCACATCTTCGTCGGTTCCAAGGCGCCGTGGTACACGATCACGGACGACCTGCCGCAATTCGATGAGCATGCGGGGTAGGGGAGGGCGCCGAGGCTCGCTTGGTGGCGACTGAATATTCCCTACCGAATATCCCTGTATGCCGATTGACAATGCCGCGCACATTTGTCGCGCCGCGACGGCTTGGCTATGCTGCCCACCGCGCGCCGCGGGGTGATCGGCCGCGAGATGGGGGATTTCATGGGGAATATGCTCGCCACCAAATGGGAGAGCCTGGTTGCGCGCTTCAACGCGGCACCGTTGCTCTTCACCGTCTTCTGGATCGGGCTGGTTGCCGCGATCTATTGCGCGATCCTGGCAAGCCGCAAGGCCCGACCATTGTCCCGCAGCCACTACTTCATCGCCGTCGTCGGGATCAATGTGATCGTCCTGGTGGTCGGCATCTTTGCCGGCGCGATCGATCAAGGCATGGCGGCACTGGGGCTGGACATCGGCGCCTATGTCGGGGCCGCCATCCTGATCGTCGCCGAATACTTCCTCGCCTATTATTCGGCGCGGCGGTCGCGTGACATTGGCTGGTCACCGCATTGCACCTGGATCCTGCTGCTGCCGTGGATCGGCTATGTGATGTTGGTGCTGCTGATCGTCATGCCGACGAAGCCGCAGAAATACGCTGCCGGAAAGCCCGCTTACCGGCACTGATGCACCGACCAAGGGGCGGACCTAAGAGTGACGGGGGCTCGCGGAGGCGTACCGCGCGTCTAATCCTGCAGCATGTTGAGTGCTGCCTGCCGTTCGCCGTGCTTGAGCTTCAGGAACAAGGCACGGGCGCGCTTGATGTCGGCCGGCTTGCCGTTTTCGGCAGCCTCCTTCATGGCCTTGGTGCAGGCGTGATCGGCGCCGCAGATGAAGGCGAGCGCCTTCGACAGCTTGCCCATGGTTTCACGGTCGATGGTGGGTTCGGTCATGACGTTCCTCTGCCTAGAGCTTCACCATAGGCGCAGGCGGAACGATGCGGCAAGTATTACGTACGAGTTGGCTTGCCCGCCCGTCATCCGGGGCAGGAGATAGACCTCGCTGCCTGTGCTCAATGGAAAGCTGGGCTGGATCCTGCCGATGCCGAGGTCAATCCCGATTATATCGTCGACCCGATCCGGAAGAACTGCCGACGGGCTGTCATGCCGTTGCGCAAATACCCTCCTTTCGCTGTATGATCGGGGCAGCCGAAGCCGGAGGAGTACTGCGACATGGGCAAATATGTGGTGATGCTCTATGAGGGATCCGATAGGCCCATCGGCGAGAAACGCGGCACGTTTAACTCCATCGATATAGCTGTCGCCTTGCTCGCCAGCCACAACCTGGTACCGACCGGCGACAGCTGCGATCTCCGCGCGGTTGCCTGGGAAGATAACGGCGCCGCCGATCCCCAGAAGATCTCATACTTTCAGCCGCAATTCGTCGGGGCGGATTCGGAGTGAGAGACGGCGGTGTAGTGGAGAACTATTGGCGCAATGTCTGATTGTGACATCGTAGAGATCGTTTATGGCTGGCAGTCCCACATTTAAACAATTGAACCATGGCTGGAATGCCGAGCCTAATGCACCGCTCCCCGTTGTTGAGCAGTTCGGGGCCGATTTGCTGTTGCAATTTGCTCTGAACGCATTCCGGTTCACGCGCTTCAGTGAAGGGGATATCGGCGTTCTGCGTTTTCACAACTGCGACCGCTATCGACTGGGGCCGACAAACGATGAAGGCTGGTATATGGGCCAGTGTCTCTACCGTGACAGTGCCCCAGCCTGGGGCGAGTTTTATGAATTGAGCGGCGAGGATGATCGCCTCGATGAGCCGCGCGATTGGATCAATCTCGATGGTCGTCCCAATGATCCGAGGCACTTCCTTTTCTATCTCAAGGACGAAACCTTCGAATGTATTGCGTCTAATTGGAGCTTCGAGCCCGTAGCGATAAACGCGTTGCATCGCGTGCTGGGCGTGACGTCGCTCGACTGATCGCCGAGCAGGGAGGAAGTGAGCGGCGCCTGCTTACAGAGGCTGTGCTGTTCACCCGCCCGTCATGCGGGGCAGGAGATAGACTTCGCTGTCCGGCTTCAGCGGTTCCAGCCAGCCTTCGCGGTAGATCAGGCCGTCGATGGAGACGGAGACGCCGCGCTTGATCTGGGGTTGCAGGCCCGGATAGGTCTCGCCTAGCCGGGCCAGCAATTCACCCACATTCCTGGCCTCGATCTCCACGGTCGATTTGCCGCCGGTATGCGGCTTCAGCGATCCCCAGAGAACGACAGTGGCCATGATGCTTTCTCAGCCCGCTCTACTCAGGCCGCTTTGCTCTTACCGGCAGCCTTCGCGTCGTCCATGCCCTTGAGCACGACGGGCGGGGACATCGGCAGTTCGGTGAAGCGCACACCCGTCGCCGCTGCCACTGCATTGGCGATCGCCGCCAGCGGCGGCACGATCGAGGTCTCACCCACGCCGCGGACACCGTAAGGATGGCCGGGATTGGGGATTTCCAGGATCTGGGTGTCGATCATCGGCAGATCCGAGCAGACCGGGATGCGATAATCGAGGAAGCCGGCATTCTGCAGCCGGCCGTCCTTGCCATAGATATAGGCCTCGTTCAGCGCCCAGCCGATGCCCTGCACGGCACCGCCCTGGAACTGGCCCTCGACATAAGCCGGATGCACCGCCTTGCCAGCATCCTGGATCACGGTATAGCGCACGATCTTGGTGGCACCGGTTTCCTTGTCGACCTCGACATCGCAGATATGCGTGGCGAAGCTGACACCGGCACCGTCGGCGGAATATTCGTGATGGCCGGCGATCGGACCGCCGGTGCCCGGCGAGGCCTGGGCGATTTCCTTCAGCGAGAGCGGCGCGAAGTTGCCGGCATTGGCGCCGGCCGGCTTGGCATGACCGTTCTCCCAGGTGACTGCCTCTTCCGGGATGCCCCAGGTCGCGGCTGCCCGCTGGCACAGCTTCTTCATGGCATCGCGCGCCGCCATGATGCAGGCCATGCCGGTGGCAAAGGTCGTGCGGCTGCCATCGGTCACGTCGTTGTAGCCGAGGGCACTGGTGTCGGCGATGATCGCCCGTACCTGCTCATAGGGAATGCCAAGTTCCTCAGCCACCATCATGCACATCGCCGCGCGCGAGCCGCCGATATCCGGCGAGCCCACCGAGACCGTGACCGAGCCGTCGATCGGAATGTTGAGCGAGACGCAGGACTGGCCGCCGAAATTGAACCAGAAGCCCGCCGCCATGCCGCGGCCCTGATGGGCGCCGAGCGGGGCCTTGAAATGCGGATGGTTCTTGGCCGCTTCCAGGGTCGCACCGAGGCCGATCGGACCATAGACCGGGCCATAGGACGACTTGGTGCCTTCGCGCGCCGCATTCTTGATGCGGAAATCGATCGGCGCCATGCCGAGCTTATGGGCCAGCTCCTCGATCACGCTTTCGACGGCAAAGTTCGCCATCGGCGCGCCGGGAGCGCGATACGAAATGGTCTTCGGCCGGTTGGCGACGACGTCATAGGCAACCGCGCGCACATTCTCCAGATGGAACTGGGCAAAGGCGCTCATGCCGCCGAATTCCGCCGGTGAGCAACCCTGGAACGGGCCGCCCTGATAGCGGAAGGTGCCGTCGGCGGCGGTGATGAGACCGTCCTTGGTGACGCCGATCTTGATATCGATCGAGGTCGAGGCGGTCGGGCCGGAGGCCTTGAAGACCTCTTCGCGGCTCATCACCACCTTGACCGGGCGATTGGCCTTGCGCGAGAGGGCGAGGGCGACCGGCTCGATGAAGACCGTGGTCTTGCCGCCGAAGCCGCCACCGATCTCCGACTGGGTGACGCGGAGACGCGAGATGTCGATGCCGAGGATGCGTGAGCAGACGTCACGCACCATGTAATGGCCCTGGGTGCAACACCACAATTCGCCGCTGCCATCGGGCGACATGCTGGCCAGGGCGGCATGCGGCTCGATATAGCCCTGATGGGTGGCTTCGGTCTTGAAGCTGCGCTCGACGATGATGTCGGCCTGTTTGAAGCCTTCTTCCACATCGCCATGGCCGAATTCGAAGCGGCGGGCGATGTTGGAGGGCTTCTTCGGCTTCGGATCGACGCCGTCGGTGAACATGTCGTCATGCAGCAACGGTGCGTTCGGCTTCATCGCCTCGTCGACATCGGTGACATGCGGCAGGACTTCGTAATCGACCTTGATCAGCTTCAAGGCCTGGCGGGCGATCGAGGCCGAGGTGGCGGCGACGGCGGCGACGGCATGGCCCTCATAGAAGGCCTTCTCGCGCGCCATGACATTGCACATCGTGTCATAGAGCGCGTTGTCGCCATCGGTATGGTCGGGGAAATCGGCACGGGTGACGACCGCCTTCACGCCGGCCAGCTTCTCGGCCTTGGAGGTGTCGATCTTCTTGATGCGGGCATGGGCATGGGGCGAGCGCAGGATGCGCCCTACCAGCTGGCCCGGGGCCGAGGCATCGGCACCGAACTTGGCGCGGCCGGTCACCTTGTCGATGCCGTCCGGGCGGTTGGGGCGCGAGCCAACGACGTCGAATTTGCGCTTCACATTGGTCGGGTTGTCGAGCGGCATGATCAGGCCCTCTTCTTCTGGCTGGTGCGCGATTTGGCGGCGGCAACACGCTTCTTGGCGGGCGCAGCCTTCTTGGCGGAAGCCTTTGCGGAGGTCTTCCGCATTTCCTGGGCGGCATCCTGCACGGCGCGGACGATCTTGTCGTAACCGGTGCAGCGGCAGAGATTGCCGGCGAGGCCGAAGCGGATCTCCGTCTCGGTCGGATCCGGGTTCTTGTCGAGCAGCGACTTCGCGGCGATCAGGAAGCCCGGGGTGCAGATGCCGCATTGGAGTGCCGCATGCTCGATGAACTTCTTCTGCAACGGATGCAGCGCCTCGCCCTCGGCCATGCCCTCGATGGTGCCGATATCGTGGCCCTCGGCCTCGACGCCCAGCACCAGGCAGGAGCAAGTGAGGCGGCCATCGACGGTCACCGAACAGGCGCCGCAATCGCCGGTGCTGCAGCCTTCCTTGGCACCGGTGAGGTTGAGGCGGTTGCGCAAGACATCGAGCAGCGATTCATCGGCTTCGCACATGAACTCGACGGGATCGCCATTGATCTTGGTATGAACTTTCATGCCGGACATTTAGATAACTCCTGAGACTTACTTGCCAGCCGACTTGCCACCGGCGCGCTTGCGCGCGATGGCAGCGGCACGGCGCGCGAGCACGCCGGCGACTTTGATGCGGAATTCGCGGGTGCCGCGCTTGTCATCGATCGGGCTGCAGGCCGCTTCGCAGGCCGCCGCCATCTTGTCGAGCGCTTCCTTCTCCATCTTGGTGCCGATCAGCGCCTTGGCGGCGGCCGGAACCAGGCGGACGGTGGGGGCGACGGCGCCTAAGGCGACGCGCGCCTTGGTGACCACACCCTTGCCGTCGAGCGTCACATTGACGCCGACACCCACTACGGCGATGTCCATTTCGGTGCGCGGGATGAAGCGGAGATAAGCGTCACCTGACTTGCCATCGCGCTTCGGCAGCACGATCGCCTCGATGATCTCGCCCTTCTTCAGCGAGGTCTTGCCGGGGCCGACGGGAATTTCCTCGACCGCGACCTTGCGCTTGCCCTTGGGGCCGACGATGAGCGCCTTGGCGCCGGCAGCCACGAGGGCCGGCACGCTGTCGGCGGCCGGCGAGGCATTGCAGAGATTGCCGGTCACGGTGCAGCGGCCCTGCACCTGCTTCGAGCCGATGAGATTGGCAGCCTCGACCACGCCGGGCCAAGCCTTCTTCAGGGCGCTATGCTCGCCGAGTTCGGCGCCGGAGACGGCAGCGCCGATCTTGAAGCCCGATTCGGACTTCTTGATCTCATTGGCGCCGTTGATCAGCTTGATGTCGACGACGAGGTCCGGCTCGATGAAGCCGGTCCGCATGCGCACCAGCAAATCGGTGCCGCCGGCCAGGACGAAAGCCTGGCCTTTTTCCTTGGCCAGCAGCTCGGCGGCTGCTTTGAAGGAGGTCGGACGCTCATATCTCATTCGGTAAATTCCCCCCGGAAATGAAAGAGTTGGGATCGCGGATTAATGGACTGCGCCAGCCGATGACAGCGGCATGCAGGCAAGTTGCTCTCTTGCCGTTCCGAACATCCGGGCAGTGCTGATGGTTCGCGCTGCCGGCATGACGCGCCGGCAAAAATCGCTCGCGGAAAATTCGGGCATGGTGATCGCGGTATCGGCCAATCGTCGGTAACTAAATTCTTGGGCCTGATCCTAGGCGGGGAGGATCACCATTGGCAAGCGTAGGCACCCAAAGCCGCGCATAACCTCGCTGCATGGATACGCGCGAAAACCCTTATCAATAAAGCGAAATATCCATTTGGGAATAACGCCTGATCGGTATCGCGACACGTGACAATGGCGGCGACTGCGCAGCGCGTTGTGTCGTGGCCAGGCTTCAAGCCGCAATGGCGGATGATACCGGTTTCATTTTGCTGTGAGAGCAATCGGCGATCGCTTCCGCATTCCTGCCGATCAGGACCGGGCGATCACATGCGAAGAACGGGGAGGGGGAAGCGGTACTCTCAGCGATGCCAGAGACGCAGCACCGCTTCCGGGTATCAGTTGTGGTGATGGCGATAGATCGAATCCGGATTGAGGCCGGAATGATCGAGCAGCACCGGGTCGTCCGTCGGGTGGCCTTCGCACCCGGCCAGCAGCGGCATGGATGACAACAGCAGGGCGGAGAGGGCCAAAGCGGAGACGGAAAAGCGACGGCTGGCCGTTTGTCTTATTTGCTTCATGATGATCTCGGATGCGGAACGGATCGTGCCGGACAAGGACGCCGCCATCAGAGACACGCGGCTTGCGACACAGTTTTTAGGTGGTCATTGACCGTGGCGGCGTCAAGCCGGGTGGTATCAATGATCCCATGCGTTAGCAACATATCGGTAAGGGCGGCAAGTTGCTGCCAGCCTTCTACTCTCAGGGTGTCTTTGTCGTTCCGCTTCCCGCCGGTGCATCGGAGACCGGCGTGCTCGCTCCCGGCTCGGCCGCGATCGGGGCCGCATTGGTGGCGGCATCGGCCTTGGCGGCGGCGCGGTGTTCGGCGCGCTGGCGGCTCAGTTCATAGGCGACATAATATTTGTAGATATTGCCGACATATTGCACCGTCTCCTGGCCGACGATGCGGGAGGCGGCGACCTCCACATTGTTGAACCAGACATTCGGATTGAGGCCGGATTTCTCGGCCAGGCGGCGGAACTTGTTGAGATTGCCCGGGCCGGCATTATAGGCGGCGAAAGTCATCAGCACCTTGTCCTTGTCGCTGATGCCGGGGTCATCGAGATATTTGTCGCGCAGCACCGCCATGTATTTGACGCCCGCGAGGATGTTCTTCTCGGCATCCTTGTCGATGCCCTTGATGCCGATCAGCGGATCGGCGGCGGTGCTGGGCAGCATCTGCATCACACCGACTGCCCCGCGCGGGCTGCGGCGCGACTGGTCGAGCTGTGATTCCTGATAGCCCTGGGCCATCATCATCAGGTCATCGAAACGGTACTGTTCGCCATATTTCTGGAAGAAGCTGGCCAGTTTGCGGAACTTCGCCATCTCGCTGTCGCTGGTGGCATTCTTCAATTCCTTGCCACGCTTGAGATAGCGGAACACCACGGTATTGCCGAAGCTGGTGCCGACCTTGTGGGTCGCCATGAAGGCGTCGATCTCGGCCTTCAGCAACGGACTGTTCTTGCGGATCGCCCAGGCGATATCGCCACCGTCATTCACGACCAGATCTTCGTGCACCTTCAGATTGGGATAGACCTGCGACCAGAAGCGGCCCTTGTAGCGATCGACCACCACGTAAGGCAGCAGGCCGGCATCGACCATCTCCAGCAGATCCTCATCCTCGAGGTCCTCATCGGCCGGCTCCAGGTCGATGGGGGCGAGATTGCGTGCCTTCATGCCGTCGTTGATGGCGGCAAGATGGCTGTAATAGCTGCTCGACGGACGCAGCAGGATCGATTTGCCGGCGAGATCGTCGAGCGTGCCGAGTTGCGGCGCCGCTGGTCCCGTCACTACCACTTCCTTGATGCCGACGGCGATCGGGGTCGCGAAATCCACCAGCTGCTGGCGCTCTGGCGTGATGGTCTGTGCGCCGGCAGCGATATCGCCCAGACCTTCATTGAGCGAGGAGAGCAGCTTATCGCGGGAAACCGGCACCAGCACGACGCCGATTTTCAGCGACTTGGTCTTGTATTTCTTGTTCAGCCATTGCTCGAAGGCGGTGGCGAATTCCTTGTCGATGCCAAGTTCGCGGCCCCGGTCGAGGAAATAGAGCATGCGGTTGTTGCAGACCAGGATGCGGATCAGGCGCCGCTCCTTCAGTGCATCGAAATCGCCGAAATTCGGCTTCGGCAAGGGCAGGGCCATCTTGTCGACGGCGGCCTTGTCGGCGGCGCTTAACTCGGCCGGCGGGAGGTTGTCGGCAGCGGCCGGCTGCTCATCGGCCTGGGCGGTCCGAAGATGTGCCGAAAGGATGAGAAGCAATATCAACAGGCCGAAACGCCCGAAGGATCGCCCAGGCAAAGCGGCATGGTAGAACGCTCCGAGTTTTGCGCGCAACTGTATCGACACGGCACCCCCACAAGCCCCTTACGATCTTGATGCAAGCGTAAGTCGAATTGCTGGCGGGGGCAATATTCCCCAGGGACGCGTGGAAGTACGGCACCTGTGCCGGCGGCAACTTGCGAAAGGCACACTCGCGTGGGCGGCTGGCATGGTGTCGAGTTGAGGTGCGCCTAACCGAGGTGATGCACCGGGTTCATGCCATAGACCGGTGTCGGGATATTCTCCATGCGGGCCTTGAGCTGCAGCGAGAGAAACTGCGAATAGTGCCGCGACTGGTGCAGGTTGCCGCCATGGAACCACAAGCCGGGCTGCTGTGTCGGCTTCCACATGTTGCGGAGCTCCCCTTCCCAGGGACCGGGGTCCTTGGTGGTACTGGAACCAAGGCCCCAGCATTTGCCGACCTTGTCGGCGACTTCCTTGGAGATCAGTTGCGCCGCCCAGCCGTTCATCGAGCTATAGCCGGTCGCATAGACGATGAGATCGGCCGGCAATTCGCTGCCGTCGCTGAAGACCACCGAGTTCGGTTTGACGCGCTCGACCGTGACGCCGCTTTTCAGCTTGATCTTGCCATCGGCGATCAAGTCGGAGGCGCCGACATCGATGTAATAGCCGGAGCCGCGGCGCAGGTACTTCATGAAGAGGCCTGAGCCGTCCTCGCCGAAATCCAGCATGAAGCCGGCCTTCTTCAGGCGGTCGTAGAGATCGGCATCGCGCTTCGCCATCTCCTGGTAAACCGGGATATGGAAGGTATGCATGATCTTGTAGGGGACGGAGGCGAAGATGAGATCGGCCTTGTCGGTGGTGATGCCGTTCTTCACCGCCTGTTCCGAATAGAGCCCGCCCAAGGCGAGGTCCATCAGCGTGTCGGAACGGGCGATATGGGTGGAGGAACGCTGCACCATGGTGACATCGGCGCCATGTTCCCAGAGATCGGCGCAGATATCATGCGCCGAGTTGTTGGAGCCGATGACGATGCATTTCTTGCCGCGATACTGGTCGCCGCCGGGATGCTTGCTGGAATGGTGTTGCTCGCCCTTGAAATCCGCGGCACCCGGATATTGCACCAGGTTGGGCATCGCCGACATGCCCGTCGCCAGGACCAGTTGCCGGGGATGCAGGGTCACGGGCTTGCCCTCACGCTCGACCTCGACCGTCCATTCGCCCTTGGCCTCGTCATAGCTGGCGCTCTTGCAGGTGGTCGAGCCCCAGTAATTCAGCTCCATCACCTTGGTATACATTTCCAGCCAATCGCCGATCTTGTCCTTGGGCGAGAAGACCGGCCAGTTATCCGGGAAGGGCAGATAGGGCAGGTGGTCGTACCAGACCGGGTCGTGCAGGCAGAGCGATTTGTAGCGCTTGCGCCAGGAATCGCCCGGCCGGGCATTCTTCTCGATGATGATGGTGGGAACCTGCAGCCGCTTCAGCCGGGCACCGAGCGCGATGCCACCCTGGCCGCCGCCGATGATCAGGCAATAAGGCTGCCTGGTATAGCCGAGTTCGGTCTCTTCCTGCTGCTTGCGTTCGAGCCAGCTCTTGCGCTCGCGGATCACACCATGCTCGGCGCCCATCGGCCGGGTCGGGCCCTTCTTTTCCTCGAAGCCCTTCAGCTCGGTCATGCTGGTGAGGAGCGTCCAGCATTTGTCGCCCTTGAGGCGCAGCAGGCCGCGGCCCCGCGCCACCGCGGTCTCGAAAGTGAACCAGGCTTCGGTGACGCCATTGCCGCTGCTGGCCTCACCGTCGACCTGCCAGTTCGAGGGTTTCGCCTTGGCGAGGGTCGCCTGCAGCATCGCATAGATATCCTCGCGGCTTTCGCAGGTCTTGATGTTCCAGGTGAAGGTGACGAGGTCGCGCCAATAGCATTCGCTATCGAACATCGCCACGGCGGCGGCGATGTCACCGCGCGCGAGTGCGTCGCCGAAAGCCGATAACCAGCTGGTTGCCTGTTGTGTCGGTGTCGGTTCACCCATCTTTGCCTCCCCGGTACTGTTTTTGAAAGACCGTGCGGATCCGCTTTGTGCGGTTATGCTTCATGGGCCGGAGCCGGTATGCCGATCTGAAGCGGGTGCCAGTTGAAAGCCGAGTTGCGCCGTTGCCGGCGTTAAAGCCTGGACTGCTGAGAGCGATCGAAGAAAGCGGCCGCGATCAGGTCGCCGGTCAACAGACGTGCCTCGTGATGCTGACGCCGGTTGATGCTAATCCCGGTACAGCCCGGCGTCGAGCCGATCTTTGGCACAATCCTATTCCCCCGCCACCTGCACATGCACGCCGGCATCGCGCACCATGGCGAGGGCGTCGCTATCGACCGGGCCGGCGGTGAGGATGGTGTCGACGGCGTCATAGCTGCAGAAGCTGACGACGGCACTCTGGCTGAGCTTGCTGGCGTCGGTGACGATGATGATGCGCCGCGCGGCACTGATGATCGCCTGTTTGAGGAGCGCATCGGGCAGGCTCGCCGCCATGACGCCGAGCTCGGGATCGAAGCCGTTGCAGCCCAGGAAGGCGATGGTGGCCCGCACCCGCTGCAGGATCAGGGTGTTCAAGGGCTCGACCAGCGAATGCTGCTGCGGCCGCAAGGTGCCGCCGGTCACCACCACCTGGATGCGGGGAATGGCACGCTCGAGGGCGAGGGCAACATTGAGGCCGGGGGTGAAGACGGTAAGGCCGGAGAGATCGCTGCGATCGGCGATTGCATGGGCGATCGCCATGGTGGTGGTGCCGGCATCGAGGATGACGCTGTCGCCGGAGCTCAGCATGTCGACCGCTGCCTTGGCGATCAGGCGCTTCTCCGCGGCGAAGCTGTCAGCCCGTTCCTCGAAGGCGGTTTCCTTGCGGCTGGCGAGCACGGCGACGACGCCGCCATGGACCCGGCGCACGCTGCCGTCGCGGGCGAGGATGTCGAGATCGCTGCGGATCGTCACTTCCGAGACGCGGAATTCGCGGGCGAGGTCGAGCACGCGGACGAAATCCTTGGCGCGGATGAAGTCCAGCATCTGCTGGCGCCGCTCATCGGTGCCGAGATTATCCGGGCTGGCCTCGGCCAGTTTCGCCTCTGATCCAGCACTAATCCGGTCATCCATCCGGCGGCCTTTCGTTTGATGGAACCTCGTTCTCTTAGCGCAATTTACTTTCGAAATCAAAAGTCACCCTTGCTGCAATGCAGTAAAATATTGCGATGCAGCAAGGGTTTATGGACTTGATCTGCGCTAACATGGGTGCAAGTCTTTCGATCATGAAGCTTCGAATCTGTAAATTCTCGCGCCCGCAATTCTGAAGGACCGAACAATATGGCTCATCGCGCCGCTGCTTTTTCCCGCACGCCCCATCCGCGCCTCGGCCGTCTCTTCAACCGCGCCAGCCAGCGCAGTTTCATGGTCGCTTTCGATCGCACCCTGCTGGAAGGCCCGGCGCCCTTTGGCGTCGATGCGCGGGCGACGCTTGCCAAGATCGTCGATGCGGGCCCCGAAGCGGTGCTGATGGGCCCCGGTCTGATCAAGCAGGCGGGCGATCTCTTCGCCTTTCACGGTGCGCCGGCCATCGTCGCCCGCATCGATCTGCCGCTGGTGGCGGAATTCCGCGTCGGCGGCACCGAGCTTTATGAAGCGGCGGTCGATCCGCAGCTGGCGGCATCGCTCGGCGCCGATGCGGCGGTGATGTGCCTCATCGATGGCTTCGACGATCCGCAGAATTTCTCGCGCAATCTCGAGGCGGTACGGCTCGCCGTCGAAAGCTGCCACGCG
>DATMUQ010000014.1:0-2737 GCA_035563795.1 Terriglobales bacterium
AGGTGAAACCCAGGACCGAACGGAACGGGCCTGCGCGACGGCGCAGTTCGGCGAATGCGTTGATCATTTGAACCCCCGACACCGGCGCCCGCTTGGGGGCAGCTCTTGCGTCATTTATCTGTGGAAACGGCCAGAAAGAGATCGAACCGGTCGTACCGCCCTGGCGGTGCCGGTCTCTCCTGCGTGCTGCGATCTGGCTGGCTAGAAGGCGGGGCTGATCGTGCCCCGCATAAGACCCGACCTAGTGTCGAAGTCGCGGGAGAGCGAAGCAAAACATTCGAATTTTCATTCAGCCCTCCCTGGATAAGTTTGAATACCTAGATTCAGGTATACGGATAGTTTCACACAAAGGCAAGCGAGAACTGACAGGTCGCTGGATGCTGCGGGCCGGCGGTACAAATGCTGCAGGTCGCGATCGCCGCTTTAACCATATTAGCACCGCCTTTAGGGCCGCGCCGCGCCTGCCCTATTCCCGGTTTACTCTGGCCGGCCTTCCTGCTAGGTTCCGCGCCACTTTTCCGACACTTATCTGACACTTAACGAGTTGATCCAATGAAAATCAACGGCAATTCCATTCGCCCGGGCAACATCATCGAACACCAGGGCCGGCTGTGGCGCGCGGTCAAGACGCAGCACACGCAGCCTGGCAAGGGCGGCGCCTACCTGCAGGTCGAACTGAAGGATATCCGCGACGGCACCAAGACCAATGAGCGCTTCCGCTCGTCGGAAACCGTCGAGCGCGTGCGCCTCGATGAGCATGAATACCAGTTCCTGTTCAGCTCCGGCGAAGACTACACCTTCATGGATGTCGAGAGCTTCGAGCAGCTGACCCTGAACGGCGATCTGATCGGCGAACCGGCGGTCTTCCTGCAGGAAGGCATGATGGTCCAGGTCGAAAGCTATGAAGGCAGCCCGATTTCCGTCTCGCTGCCGGAAACCGTCACCATGCAGCTGATCGAAGCCGATCCGGTGGTGAAGGGCCAGACGGCCGCCTCCTCCTACAAGCCGGCCAAGCTGGAAAACGGCGTGCGCGTCCTGGTGCCGCCCCATGTGGAAAATGGCGTCCGCATCGTCGTCAACACCGCCGACGGCACCTATGTCGAACGCGCCAAGGACTAAGGTCTGACCCAGCATGATCACGCGCTCCCCTATTCTCAACGTCATGACCCGTGCCGCCGACAAGGCGGCGCGTGGCCTGAAGCGCGATTTCGGCGAGGTCGAGCAGCTGCAGGTCTCGCAGAAGGGGCCGGCGGATTTCGTCTCCAATGCCGATATCAAGGCGGAGAAGATCCTGCGCGAAGAACTCACCAAGGCCCGCCCCGCTTTCGGCTTCCTGCTGGAAGAAGGCGGCACGGTGAAGGGCACGGATCCGGAGCATCGCTGGATCATCGACCCGCTCGACGGCACCACCAACTTCCTGCATGGCCTGCCGCATTTCGCCATCTCGATCGGTCTGGAGAAAGCTGGCGAGATGATCGCCGGCGTCGTCTATGACCCGATCAAGGACGAGATGTTCTGCGCCGAAAAAGGCGGCGGCGCGTTCCTCAACGATCGCCGCATCCGCGTCTCGGCCCGCAAGAACATGCACGAGTCGCTGATCGGCACTGGCATTCCGTTCCGTGGCCGCGGCGACGGCGACCGCTTCAACCGCCAGCTCAGCGTCATGATGGCGGAGACGGCGGGTGTGCGGCGCTGGGGTGCGGCAGCGCTCGACCTAGCTTATGTCGCCGCGGGCCGCTTCGATGGGTTCTGGGAGGAAGGCCTTTCCCCCTGGGATATCGCGGCCGGCATGCTACTGGTCAAGGAAGCTGGCGGCTATGTCTCCGACCTCAAGGGCGGTCAGAGCATGCTGGATAGCGGTACCGTTCTGGCTAGCAATAATCTGTTGCATGCCCCTCTTCAGGCTTTGTTAACGAACGCCGCCTAGGAACTCACAGAACGAGCCGGCTGGCGCGCTCCGTCAAACACCCGATCGGCCTGCCGGTCGGGTGTTTTGTTTTGAACAGACCAAGGCTGCGTGACAGCCCATCCGAGTCGGTGACCAAGATCGGAACAACTGCGGCAAGTGCCGATTGTTAAGGCGGAATCTGTTGCGGTATAGTCCCCTGATGGTCGCCGGTTTGTCGGGGGACAGTGTCGGTGACAGCATTTGGGGAATGGTACGGGAATTAACATGATGACGAGTTCTGGCCGCCGCTTCTGGTTGCAGGCAGCGATATTGACCGGCGCTGTTGGCGCCCTGCTCTGGTCGCAGACCGGGAGCAGCCAGGCCCAGGCCTATACTGCCGGTTCGAACCAGGTGGTGGTCAATTACGACGTGCTGAACGCCCTGCCCGCCGACACCGGCGCGGCAACTGGCGCCCCGGCTTACGCGACGGCGCCGGCAGCGGCGACGGCATCGAGCTATAACGGCGCCTATCCGACCAGCAATCCGAAAGCCAGTTTCACCCCCGGCAGTTTCCCCGCCGCGACCCAGCAGGCGCCGTCGGTGGCGCCGGGCTTCACGCCCTTTTCCGATGTCGTCGGCAACGGCAATGCGACGGCCCCGCATCTGAAGCAGCCGAGCGCAACCAAGCAGAAGCCGATCTCGAGCAAGAAGGCGAACAAGTCGACGCTGGAATTGCCGGCGACCAAGAGCAGCAGCTCGGCCACGGTAAAGCCGATCACGGTTGCCGCGGCTACGACTGAGATCAAGTCGAGCGACAAGCAGGCTGCTGCCAGCGCCAAGCCCGCCGAC
>DATMUQ010000015.1:0-2423 GCA_035563795.1 Terriglobales bacterium
GGCTGGTGTCACTGATGCCGGAGTACAAGCCAGTGGAATTCGGCATCGTCGCGATCTATCAGCACCGCCAGCATCTCTCGGCGAAACTGCGCAGCTTCATCGACCTCCTCGCCGAGCGCATCGTCACCCACCGGCACTGGATGCATCCGGGACGGTGAGCGCAGCTGTCCGATAATGCGGCAGCTTTCCCCCTCTCCCTAACCCTCCCCCGCAAGGGGGGAGGGAATGTCGTCACTCCTTCTCCACTTCGTCAATTTCGATGTTGTGCTTCTCGACGTGAGGCACGCCCGGCTCGAAAGTTGATCGCAACAGACGCAATGCGCCCCCTCCCCCCTCGCGGGGGAGGGTTGGGGAGAGGGGGCGAGCGATGACTGGTACAGTTCGTTAGTGATCGTAACCCGCGGCGTCAGCTCGCCGTATTCACCGTCGCTTCCACTGACAGGCCGGGGCGCAGCAGGCCCTGCAGCACGGTCTGTGCCGGCACCTTGATGCGGACCGGCAGGCGCTGCACGATCTTGGTGAAATTGCCGGTGGCGTTTTCCGGCGGCAGCAGGCTGAAGAGGGCGCCGCTGGCCGGAGCGAAACTCTCCACCTCGCCTTCGATCGGCACGCCGGGATAGGCGTCGACATCGATCTCGACCTTCTGCCCGACCTTCATATGGGTAAGCTGCGTCTCCTTGTAATTGGCGACGATATAGACCTCGTTCGGCACCATGGAGAGCAGCTGGTTACCGGCGTGGACGTAATTGCCGACCCGCACATTGCGGTTGCCGACGACACCGTCGAAGGGCGCCCTGATCACCGTCTTGGCGAGATCCTGGGCGGCGAGCCGTGCCTCGGCCTCGGCTTCATTCAATTTCTGTTCAGCCTCATTCCGCTCGGCCTGGATGACGACGAGCTGCGCCTGCTCCGCCTTGATTGCGGCGGCACTGCGGATGACATCGGCCTTGCCCTTGGTGAGGGTCGCCTCGGTGTCGTCATATTCCTGATGCGAGATCACCTTGTCGGTGACCAGCTTGGCATAGCGGTCGAATTGCTGCTGTGCGCGCCGTTGTTCGGCATTGGCGGCTTCGAGCTGTGCTTCGGCCTGGTCGACCCGGCTCTGCTGATAGCCGATCTGACTGTTCAGCGTGACGATATTGGCCTTCGCCGTAGCGACTGCCGCATCGGCGCGGTCACGCCGCGCCACGAAGTCCGGATCGTCGATCCGCACCAGCACGTCGCCAGCTTTCACCACCTGGTTGTCGCCGACCTCGACCTTGGCGATGAAGCCGTCAATCTGCGGCGCGATCGGCGAGATATCGGCCTGCACATAGGCATTGTCGGTGTTCTCGAAATAGCGTCCGACAGTCCACCACCAATGACCACCCCAGGCACCACCGCCGATCACTGCCAGCAACACGCTGCCGAGGATGAGCTTCTTCTTCGAGACGCGGCGGCGCGTCGCCGCCGGCGGGACATCGCCATGGCTGGCCTTGAGCTCAGTGACATTGGCGGTGGCCTGGCCGGCATTTGGGGAAATGGCGTTCATCGCGTCGATCTCTCTTTCAAGCTCTGCACGCCGGATGCGACGCATCCTCCCCGTGCCAAAGCGGTTGCAGCTATGGAGCCTTGATCTGGTGAGCCGGTAATGGGCGGCGCGAAATCGGAAAAAAGCTCTTCGCCAACCTCATTACTATCATAATGATAGTAACTTAATATAGTGGATATCATTTTGCAAGTGACTAGGCGAAATTTAACCGAACGACATAAATATACAAAAAGAATCAGTATGTTATGAGGCATCTGCCAGATCGCCGGGCGTCCCGCGTCGTTTCCGGCAAGGCAGGCCTGCCGAAACGGACCGAGGCAATATCTCGACGGATCTCCGGTCGCGCGCCATATCTAGCATCCGTTGGACCCGCCTTCCCCGCGCCGGCCAGCCCGTTGGCCGACCACCGCTCGATGGAGAAAAAGATGCTCGTCAAACAGGCCTTCGACGCCGCGCCGATCGCTGAAATCGCCACCGATGACGCCGCCAGCGTCGCCGCCAAGCTGGAAACCGCAACGCGTGCCTACAAGAACCGCAAGGCCTGGCTGCAGCCGCATCGGCGGATCGAGATCCTGCGCAAGCTCGCCCGGCTGATGGAACGCGATTACGACCAGCTCGCCTTGATGATCGCCCGTGAAGGCGGCAAGCCGCTGACCGATGCCCGGATCGAGACCACCCGTGCGATCAACGGCGTCGAGAGTGCCGCGGGCGAGATCGAGCATCATGCCGGCCACGAGATCCCGATGGGCCTCACCAAGGCGAGTGAGGGCCGCTGGGCCTTCACCACCAAAGAGCCGATCGGCGTGGTGGCGGCGATCTCCGCCTTCAACCATCCGCTCAATCTCGTCGTGCATCAGGTGGTGCCGGCGATCGCTACCGGCTGCCCCGTCAT
>DATMUQ010000016.1:0-11975 GCA_035563795.1 Terriglobales bacterium
CCGCCTCAATCTGATGGATGACAGCTATCCGGTGGAGAAGGAACAGGATGTCATCTTCTGCCGCAATATCCTGATCTACTTCGACAAGGAAACCCAGCTCGCGGTACTGACCCGGCTTTGCGATCATCTGCGCCTGGGCGGCTACCTGTTCATGGGTCATTCCGAGACACTGGCGGGCTTCAACCTGCCGCTGAAGCTGGTCGGACCGACGGTCTTCCAGCGGATCTGAGCCGCCATGCCCCGCAAGATTCGTGTTCTCGTCGTCGATGATTCCGCTTCCGTGCGGGAAACTCTCAGCCGCGTGCTGCAAAGCGATCCCGCCATCGAGGTGATGGGAACCGCAGCGGATCCTTTCGTCGCGGCCAAGCGCATCGCCGAAGAGATTCCCGACGTGATCACCCTGGATGTCGAGATGCCGCGCATGGACGGCATCACCTTCCTGCGTAAGGTGATGTCGCAGCATCCGATCCCGGTCGTCATGTGCTCGTCGCTGACGGAAGAGGGATCGGCCACCTTGATGCAGGCGCTGGAAGCCGGTGCTGTCGATGTCATCCTGAAGCCGCGCGTGGATACGGCGCAGTTCCTGCAGGAATCCTCGTTGCGCATCTGCGATGTCGTGAAAGCGGCGGCCCAGGCCAAGATCGGCAAGTTGCCGCCGCGCTCGAGCCGTACGCAATCGCCGCAGAAGAAGCTATCGGCCGATGTCATCCTGCCGGCACCGGTTCATGAGCACGCCATGGTGCGGACGACGGAAAAGGTCATCTGCATCGGCGCCTCGACCGGCGGCACGGAATCGCTCCGCGTGGTGCTCGAGGCACTGCCGGCGGATTCACCCGGCATCGTCATCGTCCAGCACATGCCGGAGAAATTCACCGAGGCCTTCGCCCGGCGCCTCAATGGATTATGCGATGTCGAGGTCAAGGAAGCGGCCGACGGCGATGTCGTGCGGCGCGGCCGGGTGCTGATCGCGCCCGGCAATCATCATATGCTGCTGCAAAGGAGCGGTGCGCAATATTACGTCGCGATCAAGGAGGGGCCGCTGGTCTCGCGGCACCGCCCGTCGGTCGATGTGCTGTTCCGCTCGGCGGCCAAATATGCCGCCGGCAATGCGGTGGGCATCATCATGACCGGCATGGGGGATGACGGCGCCCATGGCCTGCGCGAGATGAAGGATGCCGGTGCCCATACCATCGCCCAGGACGAGGCGACATCGGTCGTCTTCGGCATGCCCAAGGAGGCGATCGCTCGGGGCGCCGTCGACAAGGTTATGCCGCTCGGCCTGCTGGCAACGGAAATCATCCGCCTCGGCCGGGGTTGAGGCGGCATGGGGCAGGCGGCACGAACACGCATCTTCCTGTTGCAGGGGCAGATCTATTGCCAAAGGCAGCCGGCCCTGGTGTCGACGATTCTGGGATCCTGCGTCTCGCTGTGCCTGTGGGATCCGAAGGCCGGATTCGGCGGCATCAATCACTATGTCCTGCCGGGCAGCGGCGCTGCGGCCGAAGCCGAGAACACCCGCTATGGCGAGCTCGCCATCGACTTGCTGCATCGCCGGATGCTCCAGCTTGGTGCCGATAGCGGCGCTCTCCAGGCCAAGATCTTCGGCGGGGCTTCCGTCTTTCCGCTCGGCGCCAGCCAGACCACGGTGGGGACGCGCAACGTCGAGCTGGCCATCGCTTGCATGAATGACCTGGGCGTGCCGATCATCGAGCAGGAAACCGGCGGCGATGTCGGCCGCCAGCTGGTCTTCGATACCGGATCGGGAAAAGTGACCGCACGCATCATCGGTCAGGCGACGTCGCCCGACAAAGCGAGCCCAGCCGTCCGGGGCGCGCGCTGACGGAATTTTGCGCTAACGTTCTAGAACAGAAAATCGTCGAGATCGGCTTCGGCCGGCGCGCCGCCACTCGAGCCTGAGCCGGCCGAGCTGGCGCCCGGCATCGCGCCGCTCGGCATCGCCTGCGGGAAGAAGCGGGCATGCACGTCGCGTTCGCGCGCCATGGTGTATGACTTGGACAGCACCTCGTGCAGATCGGAGAGAACATCATCCGTGACCGCGCCCGGTTCCGCCGGCAAATTGGCGAGCGGCTGCAACTGCATGCTGCATTCGGTCAGATCGGCGCTCAGGGTGTTATGGGTGTTGATGGTGGCCAATGCCTCGTCTAGCAAGGTGACGACGGCTTCCGCGTCATCCGAGAGCGTGGTCAGTGTCGTGGTCAGGGCCTGGCCGACGCCGTTCATCCGCGCGATCGAGCCATGCATCATCTCCTGGATCGCGCGCATTTCCTCGATCTCGCCGTCATTTTCACCGGCGGTCAGGCGTCCGCCGATCTCGGCAACATGGGTCAGCAGCTCCATGATCGCCTCGGCCTCGCTGGCGGTGATATTGGAGCAACTGCGCAGCTCCTGGGCGATGACGGTGAGTGACCGGCCTTCCGTTCCGAGGCGGCTGCATTTCAGGGTCGTGTTCAGCCCCATCAGGCGGATATCGGATTCCAGCGACTGGATCGAGCGCATATGCTGGGTCAGTGACGATGTCGCCGACATGACCGACGTCACCACGCCATCGGCATCGTGCTGGGCCGTGGTCAGGCCGCTCAGCAGCTCATTGGCCTGGCCGACGCGGTCGCTGAGTTCATCGAGAAAAGTACCTTCGGCTGGGCTGCCGGTGCCATAGGCACGACGGGCCAGTCCGACCATCTCGCGTGCATCCCGGGTCAAGCTCGTGAGCACTTCCTGGATGCGCCGCGATTGCAGGTCGAGTTCCTGGGCGGTGTCGATCAGCTGGGCAACTTGCAGCTGCGCCGTGCGATGAGCGAGGCTGTTGCGGGCGGTTTCAACAATGGATCCGGCGGCGGTAAAATGGCCATGGGACTTGCCATTGGTGCCCTTGTGGCCACCGTTCAACACGTCGCGCAGGATGTCGATCGCGAATTCGACATGCTCGATGCGCTGGCGCGTGGTGTCGCCGATTTGCAGCGCCGACACGGCGATCCCCACCTGGCGGGCGATCTCGCCGGTCCTCTGTTCGATGACGGCAACAGTATTGCCGGCTTCAGCGTTGCGATCGGAGATGGTGGTGACGCTGAGGCGCAGTGCCTTCGGGACCGTCGCCGCGGCGTCGGTCTGGTATTGCCGCAGGGATGCCTGGCTCTTGGTGGCGCTGAGCAGGGTCGAGGTGACGCCGTCGAGTTCGGCGCGGAAATCGGCAAGATTGCTGCCGGCAACCTTGAGGGCGACGCCGATTTCATTGGCGAAGCTCATGAATTCGTCGCTTCTGGTACTGATTCCCGCCGCGGCGATCTTGGCGTTGACGGCGAGGACATCGACTGCCTTCACGGCCTTGAGCATTTCCTGCAGCCGCTGGCTCACCGCCGTCGTCAGCTCGGTGATTTCGCGCAGCGCTTCCGGCACGGTGCTGGCATTGACGGTGAGGGCGCTGATACGCTCGGCAACCTCCTGCATGGACCGGGTCGCGGCGATGAGATCGTCGCTGGCGAGATCCAGGCGCACATTGCTGAAGGCCTGGCTCAAGCGGTGCAAGATATCGATGGCTGATTCGAGACGGCCACCGACGCCGACGAAGGAATCTTCAATGCTGCGCGAAGCGCCGCGCAGCAAGCGGGAGGCATCATCAAGAACGGAAATCAGGGACATATCGGTATATGCTTGTCGGTATGTTCTGGTGAAATCGGAATGCAGAAGGCAGTCCACGGAACGGACGGCAAAGAAGCCTCAACAACATCCCACGGGAATATTTCTTTGTTCTTAACGTAGCCAGGAAATCGGTGTTTCCGATCCGATTTGCGGCAAATGCGCGGCAAAATTCACCGCTCGCGGTTTGGGACTATGGCGCAAGAGCAAGCGGTTGATCGGCACTCGCGATCAGATGTTATCAACGATGTGCCGCTCGACCGGTGGGCCGATGATCGGTGTCTTCTATGGGCAGCTTAATCTCTGAGGTTATTTCCGGCCCAACCGCATGGCGGCGATGCCGCTAGCGGTGATCAGCGCGATGCCAAGCCAGACGATGGGGGCGGGGATATCGCCGAAAACCAGGAATCCGATCAGGATCGCGGAGACGATCTCCGTATAGCCGAAGGGGGCGAGCTGTGCGGCACTGGCCAGGCGATGGGCATGCACGATCATGAAATGACCGATCGCAGCAATGAAGCCCATCAGGGCCATCAACGGCCAATCCCCGGCATCGGGTGTCACCCAGTCGAAGGGCACGATCAGTGAATAGACAACGGCACCCAAGAGAGCGGAGAGGGCGGAGGTGACCAAAGCCGGATCCCTGGCGCCGAGCTTGCGGGTGACCAGCATGGAGCCGGCATAGGCCAGGCCCGAGGCGAAGGCGAAAGGCACGCCGATGGAGATCGTGCCGACGCTCGGCCGTACCACCAGCACGGTGCCAATGAAGCCGAGCAGCACCATCGCCCAGCGCATGAGGCCGATGGGCTCGCGCAAAAACAGCGCGGACCCGAGCAGGATCACGAAAGGATAGATGAAGAAGACTGCCATGCTGTCGGCGAGCGGCAGATGCTTGATGGCGTAGAAGAAACTGAGTGCCGAGAAGGCCATCAGGCTGCCGCGCAACAGCTGCAGGCCGGGCCGCGCCGGCCGCCACAAGGCGCCCCTATATTGCCTGAGGGCAAAGGGCAGCAGCGCCAGTGTGTAGAACAGGAAGCGTGCCCAGGCGATCTCCAGCACCGGCAAATGACCGGCAAGATGCTTGGCGATGGCATCCATGGCCGGCAGGATGGCAATTCCCGAGACCAGGACGACGATGCCGAGCAGCGGCCGATCTGCACCGGCGGCACTGCGGGTGGATGGTGTCGCCGGAAGCGAAACCGAGGAGGTCGAGGAATTCTGCACGATCACCAATCAGCCAGCACAAAGAAAGCAGGTCAAAGCGCCAATCCATGGCGAGGGCTTCGACAATGCCATGGATAGCTGGGCGTCAGTATCGCGTCCAGAGCATGGCGGTTCATCTCCCGCGTGCAGTTATTGCCGCGGCCCGGTCAATGAGCTCGGTTTGCGGCTGCGTGCTATTGGGGCTTAACGAATTTCAGCAGGAACCGGTCGCTTTCGCCGATCGCCAGGTATTTCGCCCGGTCCTGGTCCTTGAGGCGCAGGGTCGGCGGCAGGGTCCAGACGCCGGCCGGATAATCCTTGGTGTCCTTCGGATTGGCATCGATCTCGGATGTGGCCGCCAGCTTGAAGCCGGCCTTCTCGATCAGGGCGATGGCATAGTCCTGGCGGATATAGCCGCTGGCCGCTTTAGGGTCCTGGGGCTGGTCGGTGCGCCCGCGATGATCCTCGATGCCGAGCACGCCACCGGGTTTCAGGGCCCGGTAGAAAGCGCGCAAGGCAGGCTCGGCGGTGCCGTCGGCGATCCAGTTGTGCAGGTTGCGGAAGGTGAGCACCATGTCGGCAGAGCCCGGCGGCGCGATGTCGAAGCGGTCACCGTCGAACTGGGTGACGGTGACATTGCCATAGAGCGCCGGTGCGCTTGCCAGCTTGGCGGCGAAGCCCTGGCGGCTGCTGGTTGCTTCGGCCGAGCTGTTGTCATTGGCCGGACCGGCCGCGTAGTAGTGGCCGTGATCGTGCAGGTAAGGGGCGAGGATCTCGGTCCACCAGGCACCGCTGCCGGGCTCGATCTCCACCACGGTCTGGTCATCGCGCAGGCCGAAGAAAGCCAGGGTCTCATAGGGATGGCGATAGATGTCGCGGGCGCGGTTCTTGTCGCTGCGCTGCGGCCCGGCGACGAGCGCCTGCAAGCTTTGATCCGTCGCGGTGGCAACCAGTGGCGAGCTTGCGGTGGTCGAATCGGCGCCGGCGGATTTACCGTGGCTGGCGAGCAAGAGCGGGGCAAGTAAGAGCATTGCCAGCACCCTGGACCGGGTCATCTGCGCGGTCATCACTGCCTCCTGTGCAAGAACTGTTGCGCCTAACCTGCCGCGTCCATGTCGTCGCGGGCAAGGTCGTTTGCGGCATATCAGCTGCCCTCACGCCACGTTTTTCTCGGCCGTGCGCGAGTCAAACTTGCGAGATGGGAAACCATGTCCGGCTAGGGGGCATTGATGCTAGATGCTGGCGACCGGCCGGTCAGGCATAAAGCAGGCGGCCGACTTCCTGGATCAGGTGATTGAGGTGGAAGGGCTTGGAGAGGCGCGGCGCCGCGGTTTCGGTCGGGTTGCTGCCGGCATTGCTGGACGGGGTCGATAGACCGCCATTGCCGGTGCTGCGGCTGGCGGAGCTGCCGCGAACCGGCCGGTTGCGCTTCAGCGAGACCGCGGCGAAGCCGGTGATGAACATGATCTGGACATTGGGATTATGCCGCGAGCACTGCTTGGCCAGTTCGAAACCATCCAGACCCGGCATGGTGACATCGGCCAGCAAGAGGTCGACCTTGATCTCGGCCAGCATCTCCACGGCCTGGCTGCCATTCTCCGCGGCCCGCACGCGATAGCCGGCCCGCTGCAACATCCTGACCAGGAAGTTGCGAAGCTGAGCGTCATCTTCGGCGACAAGAATCTGAGCCATGACGGCGAAGTTTCCCCACGGGACCACATCATTGGATCGTCACACCATCACGGCGACTGTCGCGATGCGGATCAGGCTGCCGGAGCGTGTAAGTTCTTTTTAACCTCATGCCGCGAGTCGCGACCAAGGCAAAATCTTGTGGTGATTTCGGGTGCGACCCAGCAACGTCTTGTGATGCCGAGACTTTTAGGTAAATGTCGGCGAGGCTCGGGAGCACGGCTGCGGCGTCTTGTCAGGGGCGGGCAGGATGTCACGGCACATGACACAATGATGGGATTAAGCTACAAAAACGGGAACATGAGCGGCGATTTCAAAGCGTCGAGTGACGCGCCAGCAAAACCTGCAGAGATGATCTGGCCGCCGCGGCTGTCATCGCCGCTTTTGCTCGCCTCACCTCATAGCGGCCGCGATTATCCATCTGGTTTTTTAGCTCAATCGGCGCTCGACCGCGCGACCTTGCGGCAATCGGAAGATTGCTATGTCGATCTGCTGATCGAGCCGGCGACGCGGCTCGGCGTGCCTAGCCTGAAGGCGCTCTTCCCGCGCATTTTCATCGATCCCAATCGCGATGCCGCCGAACTGGATCCGCAGCTCTTCGCCGATCCGCTGCCGGCGCAAGCGCAGATCACCTCGCCGCGCGTCCTGGCGGGGCTCGGCGTGGTCCCGCGGGTGGCGGCTGATGACCGGTCGATCTATGCCGGCCAGCTCGCCTTTCACGAGGCCGAGGACCGGCTCGAGCGCTATTACCGGCCGTATCACCGCAGCCTGCAGGCGGCGATCAAGCATATCCGTACGGCTTTCGGGCAATGCCTGTTGCTGGATTGCCATTCGATGCCATCGGCCGGCGCCCCGCTGCTGAGCGAGGAGCGACACCGGCCCGGTCTCGGCACCGCGACCGGGGCCAAGGAGCATGCCGGCAACGGCATCGATACCGGGCGCGGCTCACGCAGCGGCGGCGAGGCAGACTTCATTCTCGGCGATTGCTATGGCGGCGCCTGTTCGGATGCCGTGACGGCCCATGTCGAAAGCTTTCTGGTGAAAGCGGGGGCCAGCGTCCGCCGCAACAATCCCTATAGCGGCGGCTATGTGACCCAGACCTATGGCCGTCCGGCTGAGGGCGTCCATGTGCTGCAATTGGAGATCAATCGCCGGCTCTATGTCGACGAAGCGAGCCTCGCCCCCAATGCCGGCTTTACCGCCACCCGGGACCTGCTGGCCGGTCTGATCGGCAGCCTGCGCGATGATGCAGCTGACTTGATGAAACGTCGATAGATCATTGTTTATGCAGCTTATTCGGCCTGCAACGACAGACGATATCGAGGCCATCACGGCGATCTACCGGCACCATGTCCTGACCGGCACGGCGAGCTTCGAAGAGGTGCCGCCCGATGCCGTCGACATGGCAGCGCGCTTTGCCGCCATCCAGGAACGCGGCTTACCCTATCTCTGCCTGGAAGACGCGCTTGAGGCCGGTAGCCCGCCGCAGCTCCTCGGTTATGCTTATGCCGGCCCCTACCGGCCGCGCACCGCCTATCGCTTCACGGTCGAGGATTCGATCTACCTGGCACCGGAGGCGGCGGGGCGCGGCTACGGCAAGCTGCTGCTGACCAAACTGATCGAGGAATGCCGGGCGCGGGAGCTGCGGGAGATCGTGGCGGTGATCGGCGATTCCAGCAATCACGCCTCGATCGGGCTGCACCGCCGCCTGGGGTTCCGCGATGTCGGGATCCTGCAGCAGGTCGGTTTGAAATTCGGCCGCTGGCTGGACACCGTCCTGATGCAACTGACCTTGCAGGACTAGACCGGGCTTTCTGGCTGCGCGGTCGCAACTGGACTGGCTTGCGCGGGTTGCGACGCCGTACATGGAGCCGGTACAGCGACCGCCTGGGCAAAAAAAAGGACCGTGATTTCTCACGGTCCAAGTTCTGGGAGGAAACGCCCATGAGGGGCGTAAGCGAGAGGGGAGTGTCAGGGGAGATGTCCGCCTCTCGCACTGCAGAAAATGATGCTGCGGCTGCGAAAAGTCAAGGGACAACCTGTCGCACTAGCTATGCAAATGCTTGAGTCTGCTATCAGAAAACCACATGGCAGCGGTATCATTTGAGACCGGTTCTGGTGCCATTTAAGAGCGCCTGCCGGACAAAATCGCCTCGGCCTTAACCATGCGACAGCGCTTAAATTCCCAAAAAGCCGAACTTTCCTGGCTGATCCGCTACTGATCCGGGCAGAAGCATGTTAATAAATAAAGCGGCGACAGCCTGGGGCGAAGGGGAAGCAACGGCATGGGCCGGCATCTGGGGCAAACCAGTACGCCGCATCTGGAGGCAAGCAACGACGCGGCCGGACCGGGCCATGCGCCGCAAGGCACCGCGTCGGCCGGCACTTCGCCGGGAGATACCAGCCCGGATGCGTCTGGCCGGCATACTGTCGCAGCAGGTACTGGCAGTTCCCCACCTTCAACCAGGCAGACCTTGCAGCCAAACCGGCCCGGATCGGCGAAGCGCCTGATGACGAATCGCTGGCGGCTGATCGCCGTTATCGCGATCCTGCTGTTCCTCGGCGTGACGGCCATCGTCGCCCTGATCCAGCGGAGCGCCCAAGAACAGGATAACGAGGCCCGGCGGTTGGCGGAGACCCAGCTCGGCGCCGCGCTTGCCGCCACCCAGCGCAGCATCGCCGCCACCACGCTCGATTATGCCTGGTGGGACGACGCCTATCAGCACCTGGCGCAGCAATATGATGCCGGCTGGGCAGCCACCAACCTCACCGGCGCGACGGTGATCGGTCCGGACAAGCTGATCCAAGGTGCCCTGGTCTTCGATCCCGCCGGCCATTTGGTCTATGGCCTCTGGCTGGGACAATCCGTCGACATCCGCTGGCCCGACCGTATTTCCGGCGGCCTGCAGCAGTTGCTGCAGCAGGCGCGCAACCAGGAGCCGGGCAAGCCACATGCGGTTTCCGGCCTGCTGGAGATCGACGGCAAGGCCAGTCTCGTTGCCGCGGCGCCGCTGCTTCCCTTCTCCACCGAAACCGCTCCGCCCCCAGCCGAGCAGCGCGCCGTCCTGGTCTTTGCCAAGGTCCTGGATCCGGCCAATCTGCGTGGCATTGGCGAGACGCTGGGCGTCATCGGCCTGGCGCTGGCGGGAAAACAAGCGGTGGAGACGGCGGCGGGATCGGCTGAGATCCCGCTCATCGCGCTGGATGGCAGCCGGGTCGATACCATCCAATGGCAGCCGCCGCGGCCGGGCCGGACCATTCTCATCCGGCTAATGCCGCAGATCATCGCCGTCGTCGCCATCATGGCGCTCCTGGCCGGCATCGCCGTCTGGCTGATGCTGAGCAGCCAGCGCCGCAACCGCGGCTATCTCGACCTGATCGAGGCCAAGAACCGCCATATCGAGGACAATCTCCAGCTTTGGCGCCTGACCATCGAAGCGATCGAATACGGCATCTCGGTCTTCGACAAGGACGGGCGCCTGCTGCTGCATAACCAGGCGTGGCAGCGCATCTGGGATCTGCCGGACCGCTTCCTGCGGGAGGGGGCGCCGGTCGCGCCGACCATCGACTGGGCCTTGAGCGAAGGCGGTTACAGCCTGTTGCCTGACGCGGCACGGCCGGCCGATCTGCGGCCGCAAGACGGCATCGGCGGCCATCGCTGGACCTATCGCAAGGATGAGCAGGTCATCGAGGTGCAGCGCCTGCCGGTGGCGGAGATCGGCGGCTTCATCAGCATCTCGCGCGACCTGACGCAGCGGCTGCAGCACGAGGAAGAACTGGTTCAGGCCTGGGAGCAGGCGGTTCTCGCCAATCGCGCCAAGTCGGAATTCCTGGCCAATATCAGCCACGAACTGCGCACGCCGTTGAATGCCGTCATCGGCTTTTCGGAAGTGCTGGAGCTGGAGATCTTCGGCCCGCTCGCCAATGAGCGCTACCGTGCCTATATCTCCGATATCAAGGCTAGCGGCACCCATCTCCTCAGCCTGATCAACGACATTCTCGATCTCTCCAAGATCGAAGCCGGCAAGTTCGCGCTGAAGATCGACCAGGTCGAATGCGACGAGATGATGAATGCGGTGGCACGCTTGATCCGCCCCCGGGCGGAAGCCGGCGCCCTGCATTTCACCGTTCACCCGCTGGCCGATCCGGTCACCATCGGCTGCGACGAGCGGGCGGTGAAGCAGGTGCTGATCAATCTCCTCAGCAACGCCGTCAAGTTCACCCCGGCCGGCGGCCGGGTGGAGCTGGAATGCCGGCTGGCCGAAGACGGTGTCGCCTTCGTCGTGCGGGATACCGGCATCGGCATCTCGGCCCAAGATATCGAGACTGCGCTCGCACCTTTCGGCCAGATCGACAGCCATCTGTCGCGCCGCTTCGAGGGCACCGGGCTTGGCCTCCCCATCGTCAAGGGCATCTGCGAATTGCATGGCGGCACCTTGCTGCTGGAAAGCGAGGTCGGCCGCGGCACCACGGTCACAGCCGTCATTCTCGACCAGCTGGTCGCACCTGGTCGCCTCCAGGTCGGGTCGGATATTTGAGTAGCTGGCAGTATCGGCCGGCCAGACCAGCCGCCAAGAGTTGACCCGTCGCCGGTTGTCGGCTCTTATCGCCAGGTAAGCGGTATCATTGCCGATCATCGAGGAGTCGCCGGTTTCGACTTAAGGCGCGATGACAGGGCGCGGGGGCGCATGAGACCGCGATGGGGCCGGCGGGTTGGGCAGCCGGATGTGAGAGAATTGTCAGGCGGGTGATGGGCGAACCGACCGTTTATGGACCATTGCACAGCAGCATGGTCAGTGCCGTGCGGCTGGCCTTCCTGGCCCTCGACCTACCGCATCACGTGGTTGAACCCGATCTGCACAGCCTCGACAGCACGCGGATGACGGATCTGCTGCCGTATTTCGTCGCCCAGGCGCCGACCCTGGTGCATGACGATCTCGCCCTCTACGACACCGAGGCGATCCTGCTGTATCTCGACGGCTGGTATGGCGAGCTGTTGCGGCGCGAGGGCATCGCGACCAGGGGTGCTGCCATCACTTCCGGATTGTTGCCGGATCAGCCGCGTCTTCTCGGCATGATGTGGCAGATGGTGGCGGTGATCCGCGATCATCTGCAGCCGGCGGCGATCGGCGGTGTGGTCGCCCAGAAGATCTTCGTGCCGCATCTCGGCGGCCGTCCCGATACCGAGAAACTGGCCCAGGCCGTCGCCCGGCAGCAGGACTGCCTGCAATTGCTGGAGCAGATCACCCTGCTGTGCCATAGCGGCGACCAGGCTGATTATCTCGTCGACAGTCAGCCTCGGCTGGCGGATCTCCTGCTTTACCCAATCGTCTTCCTGATGATGAAGACCGATCTCGGCTCCGCCTGCCTTGCCCGCTCGGTGCGGCTCTCGCGCTGGTGGCTCGCCATCAGCAAGCTTGAGCGCCTGC
>DATMUQ010000017.1:0-7939 GCA_035563795.1 Terriglobales bacterium
CTCCCCATAAGAATGGGGAGAGGGAGAAGAAGCCGACACCCAGTAACTCCCTCGCCCCGCTTGCGGGGAGAGGGTTGGGGTGAGGGGCAAGGGCGTCCAGCTGTTACCAAGTCTGCGCAACTTACACGAAACTCCGCCGGCTGATCTTCCAGATGGTGAACATGGCGAGAAGGGCGCTGCCCACGGCGATCGAGGGAAACAGCATCTCGCTGCCGGCATATTGCATCACCTGGCCGACGATGAAGGGACCGATACTGGCGCCAAGGCCCCAGATGAAGAGCAGGCCGCTGCTCATCGCTACCGTCTCGCTCTTGTCGATCGCATCATTGGCGACGCTGGCGCCCAAGGGATAAAGCGGCGATTCGATGAAGAGCAGCAGCGAATAAAGACCGAGAAAAACCAGGAAGCCGCCCTGTTGCAGATAGAAGATGCCGGTGCAGAAAGCGGCGATCAGTACGGCCGAGATGACGATCAAAGCCGGTCGATGCGTCATGCGGTCGGAGAGATAGCCGATCGGCACCTGCGCAGCGACGGCGAGGACTGTGCTCAGGCTGAGGAGCAAAGAGAGACGATCATAGCCCCACCCGAGATGCTCGGTATAGACCGGCAGCATGCCGTGCAGCGCACCGCCCAGCACGCCAACGGCGAAGCAGGTGACGCTGCCGATCGGCGAGGCACGATAGGTGGTAAGGAGATTGAGGCGCGGCTTCTCCTCCGGCTCCGGGCTTGGCGCCAAAGTCAACGACATGGGCAGGACGGCCGCCGCCATCACCATCGCCGCCAAAGTGAAGAGCAGCTTGCCGTCATGATCGGGAATGTTGAGGGCCAGTGGAGCGATGCCGCTCGCACCCCAGGAGATGGCGGTATAGAGGCCGAGGAAGCGACCGCGCGTCTCCGGCTCGGCATTGTCGTTGAGCCAGCTTTCGACCACCACCAGGGCACCGGCCAGTGAGAAGCCGGTGGCACAGCTGAAGGCAAGCCAGAACAGGTTCGATTGGGTGATGGTGTGGAGCAGCGTGATATTGGCCGCCACCACCACGAAGAGGCTCAAGGCGCGGGGATGGCCAGCGCGATGGATGATGCCATGGCATAGCCAGGTGCCGCCGAGAAAGCCGATGTAATACAGCGAGGAGAGGAGGCCGATCGTGGCGTCACTCGCACCCCTGGCGGTCATCTGCGTCACTTCGACCGGGCTGAACAGGCCAAGGGCCGCATCGATGCAGCCGACGGAAATCAGAATTGAGGCAATAGCTCCCACAGTCCGGCGCATGATTGCACCTTCCTTCCCCCGATTAATCTTGATTGTGCCGCGCCAATTATTGCGCAGCTGTTAAGCGCATCAGTCGATCAGCGCATCCTGGCCGCGCTTATAGAGCCCATTGGCGATGATCAGTCGCTGGATCTCGCTGGTGCCTTCCCAGATGCGGTCGACGCGCAGTTCGCGGAAGAAGCGCTCGGCGACATTCTCCCGCATATAACCGCGGCCGCCGAAGATCTGCACGGCGCGGTCGGCGACGCGGTTGGCCATCTCTGAGGCATAGAGCTTGGCCATCGAAGATTGCGCATGGGTCACCTTGACATCGGCGCCGGCATCGATTTCCTCCGCCGTGCGGAAGGTGATGAGGCGTGCGGCCCAGAGTTCGGTGACGCTGTCGGCCAGCATCGCCTGGATCAGCTGCTGGTCGGCGAGCTTCTGGCCGAAGACGACGCGTTCTTGGGCAAACTTCGTCGCCTCGTCGATCAGCCTCGCTGCGGCGCCGCAGCAGCGGGCGGCGATCATCAGCCGCTCATAGCGGAACCAGTCATAGGTGAAGCCCATGCCGGCGCCTTCTTCGCCAATGCGATTGGCGGCGGGCACGCGCACATCCTTCAACGCGTAGATCGGGTGATGTGCCGCATAGGTATGGCTATAGGCAGGGTTCCGAAGAATGCTGATGCCGGGCGTTTCCATGGGGACGAAGAACAGGCAATGGGCGCCGGCATTGGGTCCGTCGCTGAGCTTCGCCTGGAAGATCATGACATCGGCGAGATTGCCGCTGGTGACATGCCACTTCTCGCCGTTGAGCACGTAGTGATCGCCGTCGCGCCGTGCGGTGGCCTTGATGGCATCGACATCGGAACCGGCATCAGCCTCGGTGATGGCATAGCATTCATGGCCCTCACCGCTGATCAGCCGGCGGATCCAGGTCTCGATCTGATAGGGCGAGCAGGCTTTCAGCATCCATTTCTGCGCATTGCTGTAGCACCAGCCAAGCGCATTGGTGACGCGGCCGATTTCCTCGGTGACCGCGACCTGTTCCAGCATGGTTAGGCCGGTGCCGCCTTCCGCGACTGGGATGTCCATGGCATTGAGGCCGATCTCGCGCGCCAGTTTTTGGTGCCGCGCCTTGATCTCATCGGGGATCAGGCCCTCATGCATCTCGGCATGTACTTCCCAGGGGCTGAGCTCCTGCTCGACGAATCTGCGCGCGGCATCGCGCATCTCGCGGGCGCGCGGCGGCAATGGATAGCTCATGGTCATCTCCCCCAGTACTTTGTGACGCGATCTTCAATATCAGTATAGCCGCGACGGGTGCAGGAGCATCCGGCGGGTATGTCGATTGTCGCTTTGGTAAAGTGCGGCGTCCGATAGGGCGGACGATCAGCTTATGTGGCTGTCGCGCTTCGGGTCAGGCGGCTGAGGCGGACGGGCCTGCAGCCGCCACACGTTGCCCGAATTCCGTGGGAAACAGGTTCGCCAGGAACAGGCGCACTGTCTGCTTGGTGTCGTCGCGATCGATCAGCTTCGGGCTGATCAGGATATCCAGCCACAGCCCGTCGATCATGGCGCAGAAGCCGCGGGCGATCTGCTCGGCATTGAGATGGGTATAGCCGCCCTCGTCGATCAACTGGCGGAAGAGGGCGCTGGTATCGGTCAAGAACTGGTTGGAGACATCCTGGCACAGGCGCAGGAATTCCGGCCGCCAGCGGGCCTCGCCCCAGAAGGCGTACCAGACGGTGACTCGTTTCCGGTTACCGATCAGGCGGTTGAAGTCGTTCTCGATCGAGGCTTCGAGCTGCGCCACGGCCGAGGGACCGGCATTGCGCCGCGCCTGGTCGGCGCTCTGGCAATAGTCGTTCACCATATGGGTGAAGGTGGCGAGCAGTAGGGCGTCCTTGCTCTTGAAATAGAAATTGACGATGCCGCCGGACAGGCCGGCAGTCTCCGCCACCTTGGCGAGGGTGAGGTCGGCAAAACCGCGCCGCGCGACGCAGTCGATCGTGGCTTCGATCAACTGGATGCGGCGTGCCTCTTTTAACCCTTCACGTGACATGGCGTTCCTCGATTAGGTTTAATCTTATACCAATATAATTTTGTTAAGTCAATGTAATGTATCAGATAATAAATTTGTATTGAACGAACATTCAATCAATGATAGGAGGATCGCGTTTGCCAGGGAATGGCCGGAATGCGTCCTGTCGCCATTGCGCAACAGATGCGTGACGGTCGCATGACGCGGGCGTCAATGAATCTTGCTAGAATGGGAACATAGGCGGCATCAGACCGACCTCCTTTCCGGCCGGTTCCAGGCGCCCAAGGCACCCACGAGATGCCGCGTGATCTTGTGCAAACAACGGCGACGGTGATTGCCGGCGCCACAAAGACGGGGAGGTAGTCATGCTGCAGATTGAAAACCACGGTGCGCTGCGTGTGCTGATCATGGATCGGCCCAGCATGCGCAATGCGCTCTGCTCCAATCTTCTGAAGGAATTGCGTGCGGCGATCCATACCGCCAAGGCGGATCGCAACTGCCGCGCCTTGATGCTGACCGGTGCCGGCAAGAGCTTCTGCTCCGGTGCCGATGTGCAGGAATGGGCGGCGGCGGAAGCGGCGGGCCAGCTCGAGACCTATGGTTGGACGGAAGCCGCCCATGCGCTCTGCCAGGAAATCTTCGATTTCGACCGTCCGACCATTGCCTTGATGAACGGCTCGGCGGTTGGCGCCGGGCTCGATCTCGCCTGTGCCTGCGATTTCCGTTTGGCCGCCGATACGGCGAAATTCTCCTGCGCCTATACCAAGATGGGCTATGCGCCGGATTGCGGTGGCACCTGGTTCCTGCCGCGCCTGCTCGGCATCGAAGCGGCCAAGCTCTTCATCTTCACCGGCACCTTCTGGTCGGCCGATGAAGCGCTGCAGCGCGGCCTCGTCACCGAAGTGCATCCCGCCGATCTGCTGTTCGAGCGCGGCCAGGCCTTCGCCCAGCGCCTCGCCAATGGGCCGACCGTGGCACTTGCTGCCGCGAAGCGCCTGATGCGCGAGGGCTTCACCCGTAACCTCGCGGCGCAGCTCCAGGCCGAACGTGCGGTCGGTGAGATCTGCGGCCGTACCGACGATGCCAAGGAGGCATTGGCCGCGGCTATCGCCAAGCGCGATCCGGCTTTCGTCGGTCGCTGAGGTTGCCGTAACGGCAGGCCGGCCCGGCTCAGAGATTTCAGTACCAACCATCCACCCATCTGACTGGGCCAGCCCGCCAGAGACAGCAACCTGAGAGACCTATCATGGCCTTCGATTTCTCGCAGACCGATGAGCAGCGCATGCTCGTCGACACCGTTCGTCAGTTCATCGAAAAGGAAATCTTCCCCTATGAGCGCGAGGTTGATCGCGCCGGGGTGATGTCGCCGGATCTGGCGAAGCAGATCAAGAGCCGCGCCAAGGATATGGGCCTCTATGCCGCCAACATGCCGGAAGAAGTCGGCGGCGGCGGGCTCGATGTCATGTCGCAGATGCTGATGGAGCGTGAGCTCGGCAAATGCAACTGGGCCCTGCAGAAATTCATCGGCCGCCCCTCGGCGATCCTGATGGCCTGCAAGGACGAGCAGCGCGAGAAATACCTGCTGCCGACCGTCAAGGGCGAGAAGATGGAAGTCTTCGCGCTGACCGAGCCGGGCGCCGGATCGGACGCCATGTCGATCACCACCCGGGCCGAGGCCGATGGCGATGATTATGTGCTGAAGGGCGGCAAGCATTTCATCTCCGGCGTCGGCATTCCTGATTTCGCCATCGTCTTCGCAGTGACCGGTGTCGATGAGACCAAGCGGGGTCCGCGCAAGCGCATCACCGCCTTCCTGGTCGACCAAGGCACGCCCGGTTTCGAGATCCGCCGCGGCCCGCGCTGTGTCTCCTACCGCGCCTATGACAATTACGAACTCTTCTTCGACAATGTGCGCCTCAACAAGCGCCAGATCCTCGGTGAAGAAGGCAAGGGCTTCGATCTCGCCAATGAATGGCTGACGGGTGGCCGCGTCTTCATCGCCGCCGCCTGTTGCGGCAAGGCCGAGCGGGCGGTGGATCTCGCGACCGACTGGGCGGCGACGCGCAAGCAATTCGGCCAGACCATCGGCAAGTTCCAGGGAACCTCGTTCAAGCTCGCCGATATGGCGACCGAGATCCGCGCCGCCGATGCGCTCGTCACCTATACCTGCTGGAAGCTGGAACAGGGCAGCATGACCAATGCCGATGCGGCGATGGCGAAGCTCTTCGCCAGCGAGATGCTGGGCCGCGTCACCGATAATGCCATCCAGATCTATGGCGGCATGGGCCTGATGGACGAACTGCCGCTGGAAATGATGTGGCGCGATGCCCGCATCGAGCGCATCTGGGAAGGCACTTCGGAAATCCAGCGTCACATCATCTCGCGTGACATGCTGCGCGCCAAAGAACAGTAAGACAGAAGGACCAAATCATCATGTTTCAAGCAGGTCTCCTGAAGGGCAAGCGCATCCTCGTCACCGGCGGCGGCACCGGCCTTGGCTACAGCATGGGCCATCGCTTCCTGGAATTGGGCGCCGAGCTCGTCATCTGCGGGCGCCGCGTCGAGGTGCTGGAGGAAGCGGCGGCCAAGCTCACCGCCGAGACCGGCGGCAAGGTCGAGATCCATGGCTGCGACATCCGCGATGCCGAGGCGGTCGACAAGATGATCGGTGCGGCCTGGGAAAACGGCCCGCTGGACAGCCTCGTCAACAATGCCGCCGGCAATTTCATCGCCAAGACCGAGGATCTCAGCCCGCGCGCCATCGATGCGGTCCTGAACATCGTCCTTCATGGCAGCGCCTATGCGACGCTTGCTTGTGGCAAGCGCTGGCTGAAGGAAGGCCGCAAGGGCTCGGTCCTTTCCATCGTCACCACCTATGCCTGGACCGGCTCGGCCTATGTCGTGCCCTCGGCCATGGCCAAGGCCGGCGTCCTCTCGATGATCCGCAGCCTCGCCGTCGAATGGGGCGGCCGCGGCGTGCGCCTCAACGCCATTGCGCCGGGTCCGTTCCCCACCAAGGGTGCCTGGGAACGCCTGGTGCCGAACGAGCAGCTCGCGAAGAAGTTCGAGACCAACAACCCGCTGCAGCGCGTCGGCGAGCATATTGAACTGGCCAATCTCGCGACCTTCCTGCTGTCGGATTTCGCCGGCTATATCAATGGCGAAGTCGTCACCATCGATGGCGGTGAATGGCTGCAGGGTGCCGGCCAGTTCAACTTCCTGCGCGAGATGACCGATGCCGATTGGGATGCGCTGAAGCCGAAGAAGAAATAAGCGTATCGAAGACGGCAAATAAGAAAACCCTCCCGAAGTAATTCGGGAGGGTTTGTCTTTGGGGGTACGACTTAGGGAACGCTTGCGGACGAGGCCGGCTTAGTGCTGGCTGGTGCCGTCGATATCGAGATCGCCGCTCTCGATGGCATTGCGCAGCGCCATCAGGCCACGATCGATCTCTTCATACATCTCACGCGCCCGGCCGAGATCGCGGATATCGGATTCGGTGATCGGGCCGCGCTTCGGATTACCGAGATCGACCACCTGGGCGAGGTAGCGACCGCGCAATTTGGCGGCGAGGCGGACGACCCGCTGCAATTCCGCCGGAGTGGCGCCGATCACCGCATTGGTGGTCTCGGCACGGGTGAAGTTGCGCATCTCGTGATTGAGGTGGCAGAGATACTGGCCGACCGAGGGGGCGGTCGCCAGCAGCTTGGCGCGGCGCTTGGCGTCCTCGCCCATCAGGCGGACCATATTGGCGGAACTGTTTTCCGTCGGGGCAGGGGCCGCGGTTTCGACCGGCGCGGCGCGCAGGCCAGCCGACAGGTTGCCGCTCAGGCCCGGATTGGCCCGATTCTGCCCGGCAGAATCTGCCCGACCGGCCAGATTGGAGAGCAATTGCTTGCCCTCGTCACGCACTTCCTTGCCGTCTTCACGGCGTGCAAACATCGACAACATCTGGCCTTTTCCTCTCGACAATGATGCCGCGTCAGCGGCGGCCATGATTGTTTTCGCAAGAGGCATGCCAGTTGGGGCCTGGTGGCAAGGAGACAGGCGGCCGTATCGGGCTGCTGCTGCCGGAGGTTGCAGCACAGGCCAGGCAAACAACCTGTCTGTCTTGCCGGGCCAGGGTGGGAAGTGGGGTAGGTTCAGGCGAAGGCGAAGTCGTTCTTTTCGCGGGCAATGACCTGCTGGACGGCTTCGCTGGCCCGGCTGATCAACCCCTCTGCGCTCGCCGCACTGGTCGGGAACAGGGCGATGCCAACGGCGACCTGCAAGGCCTCCGTCGGAGTCTCGGCTTTCGACAATTCGCTGATGATTTTGGCCGCGACGATCTGCACATCTTCGATACGCGGCATCGATTCAGCCAGGATGGCAAATTGGCGGGAGTCGAAGCGGGCAATGGTATCGCTGGCGCGCATGATCTGCTGCAGCCGGTTGGTAAGATCGGTCATCAGCTCATTGCTCGGCGCTTCCAGGCCGTTGGCATGGACAGGTTTGAAGTCGACCAGCATGACGGCGAAGAAGTCGCGATTGCGCTTGGCACGCCGCACCGCCAGAGCGAGGATTTCCCAGAACAGCGGCTGCGCGGCGAGGCCGGTAACGGGATCCAGCAATTGCAGCCGTGCCAGATGCTTGTCGGCTTCGCGCCG
>DATMUQ010000018.1:0-9570 GCA_035563795.1 Terriglobales bacterium
TTCCCAGCCTCTGGCGGCAATAGCCAAGACCGCGGGCATCGATGACCAGAAATTAGCCGCCTGCCTCAACGACAAGGCGGTGCAGGACAAGATCATCGCCTCGCGCAAGGAAGCCGAAGAGAAATATGACATCAACGCGACGCCGACCTTCCTGATCATGGACCAGAAGATCTCGGGCGCACGTGAATTCGAAGTGATGAAGCAGCTGATCGACGCCCAGTTGCAGAAGATCAATTGATGGTTCGCGGCGGCGCTGGCAGCAGCGCCGCCGCGACACCAACCAGATGGGAATTAGGTAGCCTTGGTTCACTTTACGAAACTCCGCCTGCATGGCTTCAAGTCCTTCGTGGACCACACCGAGCTGTTGATTCAGCCGGGCATGACCGGCATCGTCGGACCCAATGGCTGCGGCAAATCCAATCTGGTCGAAGCCCTGCGCTGGGCGATGGGTGAAACCTCCGCCAAGCGCATGCGCGGCAGCGAAATGGACGACGTGATCTTCGGCGGCAGCGGCGATCGCCCGGCCCGCAACGTCGCCGAAGTGACCATCTGCCTCGACAATGCCGACCGCAAGGTTCCGGCGCAGTTCAATGACAACGACGAGCTGGAAGTGAGCCGCCGCATCGATCGCGGCGAAGGCTCCAGCTACAAGGTCAATGGCAAGGACAGCCGGGCCCGCGATGTGCAATTGCTGTTCGCCGATTCCGCTACCGGCGCCCACTCAACCGCTCTTGTCAGCCAAGGCCGCATCGGCGCCATCATCAATGCCAAGCCGACGGATCGCCGCGGCTTGCTGGAAGAAGCCGCCGGCATCACCGGCCTGCATTCGCGCCGGCACGAGGCCGAATTGCGCCTCAAGGCGGCGGAAGCCAATCTCGCCCGCCTCGATGACGTCATCGTCACCCTGGAGAGCCAGCTCTCGGCCTTGAAGAAGCAGGCGCGCCAGGCCTCGCGCTACCGCAACCTCAATGACCAGATCCGCCGCGCCGAGGCCTCGTTGTTCCATATGCTGTGGCAGGACGCGGCGCAACGCCGCCAGGTCGCCGAGGAAACCCTGACCGCTGCCGAGACCGCCGTCGTCTCGCTGACCAGCTCCGCCGTCATCGCCGCCACCCAGCAGAGCGAAGCGGCGATCGTCCTCCCCGGCCTGCGTCAGACCGAAGCGGAAGCCGCCGCCGAATTGCAGCGCCTTACCATCGCCCGCGCCCAGCTCGACCAGGAAGAGCAGCGCGTGGCCAGCGCCAAGGCCGATGCCGAGCGCCAGCTGCGCGACATCGACACCGATACCGCCCGTGAGCGCGCCCTCGCCGAGGATGCGATCCAGGCGCAGGAACGCCTGGTCGAAGAGCGGGCGATGCTTGAGGAAACCGCTGCCAGCGAGATCGCCTTGACCGAGGAAGCTGCGGCCGCCGTCGCCGAAGCCAATGCCGAGGTCGAGACCAGCGAAGCGGCGCTTTCCGAACTGACCCAGACCGTGGCCGCCGGCGAAGCGCGGCAATCGGCCTTGCAGCGCCGGCTCAGCGATCTCAACCAGCGCCTCGACCGCCTGCGCATGCGCGCCAGCGAAGTCGCCCTCGAAAAGGAACGTCTCGCCGCCGAGATCGACAGCGACATCGAAATGCTGGCGGCGCGCGATGCCGCCGGCCAGGCCGAGATGGAGCTCGAACAGGCGCAGCAGACCTTGACGGAAGCGGAAGCCGACCGTCAGGCGGGCGCCGAGCGTGAAGCCGACTTGCGCACCAGCCTGCAGCAGGCGGAAGCCGTGCGGGCTCGCATGAAGGCAGAGATTGAAGCCCTCAATTCGCTGCTGGCCGATGCCGAATCCGATATGTGGCCGCCGGTGGTCGATCTCATCACCGTGGCAAGCGGTTACGAAGCCTCGCTCGGCGCTGCGCTGGGCGATGACCTGCAGGCCTCGCTGACCGAAGGTGCGCCGGTTCATTGGCGCGATCTGCCGCCCGATCCGCATGCCCCGGCTTTGCCGGCCGGCGCCGAGACCATGGCGCAGCATGTCACCGGCCCCGCCGCTTTGCTGCGCCGTCTGAGCCAGATCGGCGTCGTCGCCGATGAAGCGACCGCGCGGGCCTTGCAGAACCAGTTGGCCCAGGGCCAGCGTCTCGTTACCCGCGACGGCGCCATGGTGCGCTGGGACGGCCTGACCCTGGCAGCAGGTGCGCCCACGGCCGCCGTGCAGCGCCTGAAGCAGAAGAACCGCCTCGCCGACCTGCGCAATGAGCTGGTCGGTGCCGAAGAAAATTGGGCCATGGCCCAGCAGACGCATGAGGATGCCAAGGCCGCGATCGCTGATCTCACCGCCCGTGAGCAGAATGCGCGCCAGACCTTGCAGGCGGCCTATAACACCGCCCGCCAGGCGCGCGAGCAATTAAGCCGTGCCGAGCAGACGCTGTCGCGCCTCAGTTCGCGCCGCGACGTGCTCGACCAGCAGGCGGAATCGGTAGCGGCCGACGTCTCCGAAGCGGCCATGGAACAGGCGGCGGCGGAAGATGAAATCGCCAACCTGCCGGACCTGCAGGCAGCGCAATTGCAGATCGCCGAGTTGCGGCCGATCCTGGCCGAGAAGCGCAGCAAGCTGGTCGAGGCCCGCGCCACCGATGAAAGGCTGCGCCGCGAGGCCGATCAGCGCCAGCAGCGCATGATGTCGATCGCCCGCGATATCGAATCCTGGCAGAACCGCGCCGGCAATGCCGGCCGCCAGTTGGAGACCTTCGCCCAGCGCCGCGAGCTGATCGCGACCGAGCTGGAGCGGCTGGAATCCCGCCCCTATGAGATCGCCGAGCAGAAGATGTCGCTGCTCGATCTCATCGAGACGGCGACCGTCACCCGCCAGAAGGCAGCCGATGCCCTGGCCGAGGCCGAGACATTGCTGTCCCAGGCCGATCGTGCCCTCAAGGGCGAGGAAGGCCGCCTGGTCGAAGCCCGCGAGAACAAGGTCCGTGCCGAGGCGGCGATCGCCCAGGCCCAGGAAGCCTATCAGACCCTGACCGAGCGCATCCGCGAGCGCCTGGAATGTTCGCCCGAAGAGGTGCTGGCCTTGGCCGAATTGGAGCCGGGCGAGCCGATGCCGGACCGCGACCAGGTCGAGCAGCGCCTGCACCGCCTGATGCGGGAGCGCGAGAATATCGGCCCGGTCAACCTGCGCGCCGAGGCCGAATCCGACGAGCTCGACCAGCAGCTGACCGGCATGCAGGGCGAGAAATCCGACCTCATCAATGCCATTTCCCGCCTGCGCCAGGGCATTAACAGCCTCAATCGCGAAGGCCGGGAGCGGTTGCTGGCCGCCTTCGAATTGGTTAACGGCCACTTTGAGAAGCTTTTCACCGATCTCTTCGGCGGTGGCCGGGCCCATCTCAAGCTGACCGAAGCGGAAGACCCGCTGGAAGCCGGCCTGGAAATCCTCGCCAGCCCCCCGGGCAAGCGCCTGCAGGTCATGTCGCTGCTGTCCGGTGGTGAGCAGGCTTTGACCGCCCTTGCCTTGCTGTTTGCCGTCTTCCTGGTCAATCCGGCACCGATCTGCGTCCTCGACGAGGTCGACGCCCCGCTCGACGACGCCAATGTGGAACGTTTCTGCAACCTGGTGCAGTCGCTCGGCCGCAGCACCTCGACCCGGTTCCTGGTCATCACCCACCACCGCCTCACCATGGCCCGTATGGACCGCCTGTTCGGCGTCACCATGGCGGAACGCGGTGTCTCGCAGCTCGTCTCGGTCGATCTGCAGCAGGTGGAAGAGCTGAAAGCCGCCAGCTAAGCGTTACTGAGAGGCCTTTTGCCGACCCGCGACCAGGGTGCGACAAAAGGCCTTTTTGTTAATGTTTTCAGGTGCTTAGATTTCCCTGAATCGACTTGACACGAGTCAGGCCCGCCCGTATGTTTCGCGCGCCTGCGCGCTGCTGAGGGGTGGCGTGCGGGTGGCGTTTGCCAAGGGGATATCTCGAGGTTTCACGGCATGACCGAGAAAGACCCGGAACGGCTCAAAGAGTTCGAAGCGCGGCTGAAATCAGCGCGGGACCGAATCGAAGGGCCGACCGGATCGGACATGCAGAATGCGCCCGGCGACAGCAAATTGGCTGCAGCGGGCATGCGAATGAGCCTCGAGCTGGTCGTCGGCATCGTGTTCGGTCTCGGCCTTGGTTGGACTCTCGACCATTGGTTGGGCACCAAGCCCTGGTTCATGATCATCTGCATGTTCCTCGGGCTCGGCGCCGGCATATCGAACATCTTGCGTTTCGCCCGGACTCTGCAGAACGACCAGAAATAGAATTCATGCAACCGGCCTGGCCGGCTGCAGCAGGGGCGCAAGCCCGGCAGAAAACGACAGGGCCGAGGCCCTGATCACGCTACGGGGTCCTGTGACCCCGCAAGGAATTCAACGGGGTCCGTCGACCCCGCAGGGAAATGGGGTTGGCACCGTGGCTGCAGAACATGAGAGCCCGTTAGAGCAGTTCAAGATCGAGCCGATCGGCGGTGAGATTCATCTCTTCGGCTATAATGTCTCGTTCAACAATTCGGCGCTGTGGATGCTGATCGTGATCGGCGTGATCACCGCCGTCATGCTGTTCGGCATGCGCAAGCAGGCGATCGTCCCGGGCCGCGGCCAGGCATTTGTCGAGTTCCTGCATGATTTCGTCGCCACCATGCTGAAGGACAATGTCGGGCCTGAGGGCAAGAAGTACTTCCCCTGGGTGTTCTCTATCTTCATCTTCGTGCTGTTCGCCAATTTGATCGGCCTGCTGCCGGGCGCCTTCACGGTTACCAGCCATATCATCGTGACGTTTGCGCTGGCCTTGATGGTCTTCATCACCGTGACCGTCATCGGCTTTGTCCGTCATGGCCTGCATTTCCTCTCGTTCTTCGTGCCGAAGGGTGCGCCGGCCTGGCTGTTGCCGCTCATGATCCCCATCGAGGTGATCTCCTATTTCATTCGCCCTTGCTCGTTGTCGATCCGACTCTTCGCCAACATGGTCGCCGGCCACGTCATGCTGTTCGTGCTTGGCAGCTTCGTGGTGCCGTTGACCCTTGTCGGCTTCTACGTTGGCGGCTTGATACCTATCGCGGCTATCACGGGTATCATCGGGCTGGAATTCCTGATCGCCTGCCTGCAGGCCTATGTGTTCGCCATTCTGACCTGCATCTATCTCAACGACGCAATTCATATGAGTCACTGAGATCAGACCGGTCTGACCTAATCAACCTAACCTTTCCAGAAGAGGAATTTAAAAATGGACGCTCAAGCTGCTCGTTACATCGGTGCTGGTATCGCCGCTCTCGCCCTCGGTGGCGCCGGTATCGGTCTCGGCATCCTGTTCGGCAACTTCATGAACGGCGCCCTGCGCAACCCGGCTGCTTCTGCCAAGCTGTTCACGAACCTGCTGCTGACCTTCGCCCTCGTCGAAGCGACCGGTCTGATCGCCTTCGTCGTGGCGATGCTCATCCTGTTCGTCTAAGACCAAATCATTACTTCTGGCCCATGTGGGCGGCCATCTGACCCGACATAGGTCCGATGGCCGCCACATCGTGGCGGAGAGAGAGCCATGCCTCAGCTCGACGTAACAACTTTCTCGCCGCAGCTTTTCTGGCTGGCGATTTCCTTCATTGTGCTGCTGGTCCTGATGTCGCGCCTGGTTCTGCCGCGCGTCGGCAAGGTGCTGGCGCAGCGTGAAGAACGCATCGGGGGCAACCTCGAACGGGCGGAAAAGCTCAAGGCCGAGGCCGATGCCGTCCTCGCCGCCTATCAGAAGGCGATGGCCGATGCCCGTGCCCAGGCACTGGCAACGCTGTCGACCGCTGGCCAGGAGATTGCAGCCACGACAGCCGCCCGTGAGGCCGACTTCGCCAAGAAGCTGGCCGACCAGACGTCGGCGGCAGAGGCCCGTATCGCCGCCAGCAAGGCGCAGGCCCTGGCGGAAGTACGCAATGTCGCCAGCGAGCTGGCCGCGGCCATGACCGCGAAGCTGACCGGTACTGCCGTCAGCGCCGGCGATGCGACGACGACCATCGACGCCGTCCTCAAGGAGCGCAATTGATGGAATGGATCAATAATCCGCACACCTGGGTCAATCTCGGCCTATTGATCTTCGCGATCTTCGCCGGTCCGAAGGTGTGGCGCGGCCTTGCCGGTTTCCTCGATCAGCGCTCGATCAAGATCAAGGCCGATCTCGATGAAGCCCAGAAGCTGAAGGATGAAGCCCAGGCCCTCCTCGCCGAGTATCAGCGCAAGCAGCGCGATGCCCTGAAGGAAGCTGAGGATATCGTCTCCAGCGCCAAGACCCAGGCCCAGCGGGAGATCAAGGAAGCCGCCGAGAATCTGGCCGCCAGCCTCGCCCGCCGCGAAGCTGCCGCTTTGGAGAAGATCGCCCAGGCGGAAGCCCAGGCTGTCGCCGAAGTCCGCCGTGAGGCTGTCGACGTGGCGACCGCCGCGACGACCCGCCTGGTTGCCCGGGTGCTGGACGATGCCAAGGCGAGCGCCCTGATCGACCAGTCGATCGCCGAGGTCAATCGCCGGCTGCACTAAGCCGAGATCAGATTGTTAGCGAAAAGGCCGGCTCTCGCAGCCGGCCTTTTTGTTTGTCGATGATGCAGCGCGATCTTTCTACCTGCCGCGATCCTCTGGTATCGCGCGGCAAACTCTTTCACAATGATCGTCGATTGCGCTGAACCCGCCCCCATCCCCTTCATGATCCAGGTGCCGCATGAAACTGACCGCGCAACAGCTTCGCGACATGAAGCGGGTCTTACCCATCGCCATGATGACGGCCTATACGGCGCCGGTCGCGCGGGCGCTGGAAGCGGCCGGCATACCGGTGCTGCTGGTCGGCGACACCGTTGGCATGGTCGAGATGGGCTTCGACAGCACCCGGCACATCACCATCGAGCAGATGCAGTACCACATCGGCGCGGTCCGCCGCGGCGCGCCCGATACCCATGTGATCGGCGACCTGCCCTTCAACAGCTATACCGATCCTGAGCTTGCCCTGGCGAATGCCAGGGCGCTCATCGAGGCCGGCGCTGACAGCGTCAAGCTGGAGGGGGCCGAAACCGCGGTCATCGCCCATCTGGTGGCCCATCACATCGATGTGGTCGGCCATACCGGCCTGCTGCCGCAGACGGCGGAGAACTTCAAGCAGGTGGGCAAAAGCGATGCCGAGGCGCAACGCATCTTCGATGAAAGCCGCGCCATCACGGCCGCCGGCGCCTTCATGCTGGTGCTAGAACATATCCCGGCCGAGCTTGCCGGACGCATCACCGCCGATGTCGCGGTACCGACCATCGGCATCGGCGCCGGCGCGTCCTGCGATGGCCAGGTCCTGGTGATCAACGACGCCATTGGCCTCGGCGATTACTGGCCGCCCTTCTCCCGCCAATACGCCTATGTCGGCCGCACCATCACCGATGTGGCCCGGTCCTATATGGCCGAGGTGCACGACGGCAGCTTCGTCAACAATGTATTGCGGATGAAGACGGCGCGGAACGACTAACGTCGTTCCGACCAGGCCCGCAGCGGGTTACACCGCGGTGAGCACCGGGGCCCGTGTGCCCCGGATCTCGACCAGGATATGGCCGAACAGGGCGACCAGGACGATGGCGCCGCCGATCAGGGTTGCCTGGGACGGCACGTCATTCATGAAGATCCAGGTCCAGAGCGGCGTGAACGGCACTTCCAGCGCGGTCAGCAGACTCGCCGAGGTAGCGGAGATGCGCCGCGCCCCGACCACATAAAGCGCCAGCCCACAGGCATTCTGGATGACGCCGAAGAGCACGATGAGGCCGAAATCAGCGGCCGTCACCGATTGCAGCTGAACGAACCAGATGGTCACCAGCGAACACAGGAAGGAGCCGCCCGCCATCGCCGGCAGCATCTGCACATTGCGATAGTGCCGCATGACGGTGGCAAGGCCGGCCACGGTCAAGGCCATGATGACGGCCAGGCACTTGCCCAGCAGCGAGCCGCCGCTCCCGACATTGTCGGTCACCATATAAAGGACACCGCAACAGGCGATGAAGCTGGCAAGGAGGGTGGTCCGGCTGGCACGCTCGCGGATGAACAGATAGGCGATGCCGGCGGTCATGAACGGCGCCGTGGCATAGATCACCATGGCCTCCGCCACCGAGGCATAGCGGATCGCACCCAAGCCGCAGATCATGCTTGCACCCGCGAGCGCCGCTGCCGCCAGGGTCGGCCCACGTATCGCCATCAGCACCCGTAGCGACCGCCTTTTCTCGACGGCAACAAAGATCAGCATGACCGAGACCCCGGACACCAGACCGCGCAGGCAGAGGATCGTCATGAGATCGGCCTTGATCGCCAGCATGAAGAGACCGCTCAGTGACCAGAGCAAAGCGGAGAGCGCGACATAGGCGAGGCCCATCCGGTGCTGCTTGTGGTCTTCGAGGGTCATGCGGGATCCGGATGAGAAGGCTGTGAAAGGTCCTGGGCGCCCTATCCCGGGCAAGGCACCCTGGCCGATCAGGCGACCTATTCCTATCATTGCCGGCACATCGGTGCCAGTTGCAGCCATGACATGCCAGACCCCGCGGAAAACATCTGGCGGGGAACTTCCTGCACAGGGAAGCGACGATCTGGCAGGGTGCAACGACTTTCCGTATCATGCTTCGGCAAGCGCCAGTTCCCCTGTCGGTCCGCCGACGAGGGAAGTGCCATCGTCGGTGCCTTTGGGGGGCAGAGTTAGCATGGGCGAGCGTAACTGTGGCGGCCATCCCGTCCTGCGGCATATGCGGCGGATCGGTCTCACTTGTGGCCTGATCATCGCCAGTTTGGTCATGCCAGCCCTTTGGGGAAGCTTGAGTGCCGTGGCGGCCGACAGCCGCTGTCCCATCGTGATCCTGCCGGCAAGCGGCGGCACGCTGCCGGATGTCGGTGCCAAACAGGACCTGCCTGATCTCTCGATCACGCCGCCTGGTCGCGCCGGTATCGGCACCTATGGCCGCGACAGCCTGGCCGATGACTTCGAGCAGTCGAAGCCGGCGCCCTTCTGGGACCGGACCACATGGCTCGACCCCAATGCCTTCAGCCTCACCAGTGCCGGCGTCACCAATGGCCTGCGGGCGATGCTGCTGACGGTCCGCCACGGCGACAAGGAAGAATTCATCGAGGATAAGCTGACCGGCGACTGGCGCTGCGCCGAGCGGGCCCAGCTCGGCGAGACAAGCGATTACTGGCCGAAGGTCGGGGATGATCTCTGGTATGGCTTCGCGCTCTATCTGCCGGCGGATCTGCCGCCGATCGACCGCCGCCTGATGATCGCCGAGATCAAGCAGGTCGCGGCGAAGCGCGATGCCAGCCTCTTCAGCCTTGCCGATACGACACCCGCTCTCGCGCTCAGGCTGCGGGAGATCACCAGTACCAAGATCCTCTGCTTCTACCTGACGGCCGGCAATGATGATATCGGCGACCGCAAACCGCTGGCGATCGTGCAACTACCGCGAGCCCAGGCGATGAATGCCTGGCACAATATCGTGCTGCATGCGCGCCTCACACGCGGCAAGAGCGCCGGCAGCGCTGCCGAATGGTGGTTCGACGACCAGCAGGTGTCG
>DATMUQ010000019.1:0-3229 GCA_035563795.1 Terriglobales bacterium
AGCTTCGGCCGCATCCCCTTCACCATCCTGCCGAGCCAGTTCGACCAGTTCTCGCATTTCGGCCCCCTCGCCCGCACCATCGCCGACACCGCCTTGTTCATGCAGGTGACGCAGGGCCCTGACGAGCGCGACATCCAGTCACTGAAGCCGGCGCTGGATTTCAGCCAGAAGCCCAATCTCGACCTCAAGGGATTGCGCCTCGCCTTGTGCCTCGATTTCTCCGACCGCGTCTGGCATCCGGAAGTGGAAGCGGCGGTGCGAAAATCGGCGGATACCCTGCGCGCGGCCGGTGCCGTGATCGAGGAAGTCAGCATGGGCAAGAACTGGGGCATCGAGCTCGACGAGGCCTGGGCCAAGCATTGGGCGGTCTATCTCGCGACTTTCTTCCATCACGTGCTGCCGGAATATCGCACCAAGATGGATCCCCGCGTGGTCGAGTACCTCGATCGCGGCCTCGCCATGTCGGCGGTCGAATTCAAGACCCTGGAGATCCAGCGCACGACAGCCTGGAAGGAATTGGCGCCGATCCTCAGCCGCTGCGATGCCTTCCTCTGCCCCACCATGGCGCAGCCGGCGGCACGGGTGGGCCGGGCCGATACCGAGTTCTGGCAGCTCGATGCCCAGGGCAAGTATCGCTGCCTCGACGTCACCTCGGTCTTCAATTTCGTCAGCCAGTGCCCTGCCTTGTCAGTGCCCTGCGGCTGGGCCCAGGAACCGGCGACGCCGTCCGGTGCCGGCCTGCCGATCGGCCTGCAGATCGTCGGCCGCCGCTTCGAGGATCTGACACCGCTCCGCATCGCCGCCGCTTTGGAACAGCGCCAGCCCTGGGCGCAGATGCGGCCGCCGGTTTAAACCACGCCGCCAGGGACGCCTTGCGCCGGGACAGTCTTCGGGCTGATCGGCGCAAAAACGGCCGCCGACCTGCGGGGCCGCTCGGTCAGCCTGTCGGAGATGACATCGCAAATCTGGCGCAACCGCCTGACGTGAAGGTCATCATAAATGCCGCAGATCGTTGCCGTCAGTGGATCGGAAGAAAAGGTCATGTGGCGCTCCGGACCTTGCACTGGGCGCCAGAAGATTGCATCGACTTCCTCCAGGACCTCCCTGGATGGTCTTTCGGCGATAGCCGCAAGGTCTTCCTGAGCTAGCGGCCTCAACAGGATTGCCGCCAGGCGCTGCCGCAAATGCGGCGCCGCTAACGCTTTTTCCAGATCGAAAATAGTACGGACGTCAATCTTGTGTAATTCGGTCACCTTCTCCGGTCCGACCGCCAGGATCAATTGCGCCTGTGCAACCCAGTCGATTGCCTGATAGAGGCCATAAGGTGTTTCCACGAAGATCTGGATAGGATTCGCTGCGGCCAGATTCTGGACATCATCGATCTCAAATTCCGTCAGCCGGAATCTAACGAAATGATCGATCCCGGCGATGACGGTGATCGGCAACTCATAGGCAATCTGCTGGGCCTCCGGTGGCACCTTCTTCAACTGCAACGACGGGAAACGCGATTGAACGACCTCTATGCCAAGGTTGGGAAACCAGCCGATGACGAAGGCGACCAAAAGCTGGATCGACGGAACGCTGGCTCCCGGCTGTATCTGAAAGATATCGAACATCTGCGCCGCCTGAAATATGACAACTGCCATGCAGACGCCCTGGAATATATGCAAAGCAGAGCGAAAAAAGGACAACGGCGACAGGTCAAAATTTGCGACACGCCTGATCAGGTAGGAAATTGAAAAGAGATAGGCACCAAGGAAGGCAAAACCGGCGATGCACAGAACCTGCTGGCGAAACGACATGATCGCGGCCGCATCAAAACCATCGGCTCTGAAATAGAACTGGGCCGACAGAAAAACAGAAGGCCAGCACTCAAAGGGAATGGCGGGGTAGACAGCTTCGGGCTTAAGACAATCAAGCTTGGCCGGCAACGTCGACCAGAAGAGCGCTGTCATGCCCAGCGTCGAAGTGCACGCATATATCACGGCCGGGAGCCAATAAGCGGCTTTCTCTTTTCTGATTGTTTCTTCCGATCGCTGCTCCGGTCCTGGATCGTATTTGTATTTCACCAGTTCGAAGGACGGGATAATCAGCGGCTCATTTGCATCGGTCACGGCAAATTTGAATAACGTCTGCAGGTCGCGGACGATATCCTTGCGGTACGAGCGAATGCTCTCACGGCCAATCATGATGCCAAGCGGAATCGCGCAGCTAAACAAGAAGATGCCGATAATCATGACGATGGAAGCTGGAGCTGAAATCGACATATCGTCCCCCTCATCTTTCTGAAAGACTCAGCCAAACGCAGACGAGCCAAACCAGCCTCAGGACCTCATAGTCGGAGCCCAAGGTTATGGCGGTAAATTTCAATTTTTTCAGTACAGCGGAATTTCCCCGACCGCCTCGGCACAAGTCCTTCGCGGACTCTTTCTTAATTTTTTCGCCTAAAGATATTATACCTATAGACGATCAAGAGCAACCAATCCTGGCTATCTACAAAATACATTCCATAAAAAAATCCCCGCTCGGTCAGAACGGGGATCGATCATCGGACCTGATTTGCGAGAGTTTATTTCCTCTTGGCAGCCTTCTTGGCGGTTTTCTTTTTCGCCGCTTTCTTGGCTACTTTCTTCACAGCCTTCTTGGCTGCCTTCTTTGCCGTCTTCTTGGCGCCCTTCTTCTTGGCCGCGGGTTTCTTCGCCGCCTTCTTCTTGGCGCCCTTCTTGGCGGCCGGCTTCTTGGCTGCCTTCTTCGCTGTCTTCTTCACGGCTTTCTTGGCCGCTTTCTTGGCAGCAGGCTTCTTGGCTGCCTTCTTAGCGGCCTTCTTCTTGGCTGATTTCTTCTTCGCGGCCGGCTTCTTGGCGGCAGCGGGAACGGCCGGAACGGCGGGCGCCGCAGTGACGGCCGGCGCTGCTGCCGGAGCGGCAGGCGCTGCCGGCGCCGGCGTTGCGGCGGGCATCGCGGCTGTCGGCTCAGTCGGCTGATCTGGTGTATCGGGCATGATGTTGACGAACCTCCCTATAGGCATTGGCTTTGCATTGGCGATGAACCGTCCCCCGGCCCATCCGATCCACGTCCCCACCCTCAACTGTATCCGTGATGCGGCATGCCTGCTTCGCACCGGGATGTCGTCTGGTTCCTGGACGCTCACTCACAGCGTTCCTCGGTTCTTACGGAAGCTCTCGCCGCGCTGATTGCCGGCAGGGCATCCCCGTTGACCCGATGGCTC
>DATMUQ010000020.1:0-7929 GCA_035563795.1 Terriglobales bacterium
AAGGGTGAGGCGGTGTCGCGGGCAAACAAGGCGGAAAGGCTGAAGCCTAGCCCGGCGCAAAGCCGGTCCAGCACCACGGCGCTGGCATTGACCTCGCCGCGCTCGATTTTCGAGATCATGGCGCGGCTGACCCCGCTGCGGCCTACCATTTCATCGAGCGACAATTGCAGGGCTGCGCGGCGCTCGGCGATGCGCTTGCCGACCAAAGATGAGAGGGTGCTATCGTTATCCATGATCAGAGAATATCATCTCTTATCATGGAGACAACCGCGAATCCCGAAAGTCCAGGATAGCCCGCGGCAAGGCTTGCTTATAGCCGGGAGCGGCCCTGCTTCCGGGGCAGGAGGCGTGACGCCGCGGTTATGCTAGGAAAAGCAGGAATAACAGAGCAATCGGAGAGGATGGCATGGCCGGGCTGCTGATCAGGAATGTGCAATTGACGGACCGACGCCGGGTCGACCTCGGTCTCGCCGGCGGCCGCATTGCCGCCGTCACGCATCGAACTCAATCCTCCCCGACCCTGCCTTTCCGGACCCCGGCTTCCCGGAACGGTGCCGATGAAATCGACGGCAGCGCCTATGTCGCCCTGCCCGGCCTGGTCGACGCCCATCTCCATCTCGACAAGACGCTGTGGGGCCAAAGCTGGGTGTCGAATGGCGGCGGCCCAACGCGGCGTGAATATATCGCCCATGAGCAGCAGCTACTGGCGGCGGCAAGCACCGCCCCGATCGCCGAACGGGCCGGCGCCCTCCTCGCCCATATCCGCCGCCAGGGGACGCTCTCGCTGCGCTCGCATGTCGATATCAGCCCGGAATTCGGCCTGCGCCATGTCGAGGCTTTGCTGGCTTTGCGGGCGGATTGGCAGGACCGCGTTACGCTGCAGCTGGTCGCCTTCCCGCAGACCGGGCTCCTCAGCCGCCCCGGCACCCTGGAGCTGATGGATACCGCCCTCAGGCTGGGCGCCGATGTGGTGGGCGGCATCGATCCCGCCGGCTTCGACAACGACCCGATGGGCCATCTCCGCGCCGTCTTCGGCCTGGCGGAAAAACATGGCAAGCCGATCGACATCCATCTCCATGATCCGGGCGAGCTCGGCTTCTGGGAGATCACCCGCATCATCGAGATGACCAAAGCCGCCGGAATGCAGGGCCGCATCATGATCAGCCATGCCTATTGCCTCGGCAGCCTCGATGAGGCCCGCGTCGCCGCCCTCGCCGACCGCCTGGCAGAAGCGAAGATCAGCCTGATGACTGCCGCCCCGGCCTGGGGCCCGGCCCCGCCGGTCGCGCTCATGCTCAAGCACGGTGTGACCGTCTGCTGCGGCTCCGATGGCATCCGCGATGCCTGGTCGCCCTTTGGCACCGGCGACATGCTGGAGCGTGCCACCGCGGTGGCGCAGCGCTGGGGCTGGGCCACCGACGCGGAACTCGATCAAGCCATCCAATTGGTAACGCAAGGCGGCGCGCTGGCACTTGGTCTGACTGACAGTTCCGCCGCGCGCGGTCTCACCCTCGGTGCACCAGCCGATCTCGTTCTCGTCGCGGCGCAAGAGCCCGGTGAGGCACTGACCATACCGGCGGTGGCACGGCGCGTTATTCACCGCGGCGCCTTGGTATCGTAAGCGGCGGCGGCGTTTCGATAACCCGTCGCCAAAATTGGTTCGGGCCGCGCCCTTGCGAGCGCGGCCCGGTACATCCGTCCCCGACCTATGTGATCAGGCGGCGCGGATTTCTTGCAGGAACAAGCCGACGCTGTCGCGCAGCGAGCTTGCCTGGCGTGAGAGGATATTGGCGGCGGTCAGCACTTCGGTTGCCGCCGAGCCGGTTTCGCCGGCTGCCTCGGTGACGCCGCCGACATTGTTGGCGACCTCCTGCGTGCCGGTCGCTGCCTGCTGCACGTTGCGGGCGATCTCTTGCGTCGCCGCCCCCTGCTCTTCCACCGCCGCGGCGATGGTGGTGGCGATCTCGCTGATCTGATGGATGATGGTGGTGATCTCCTGGATCGAGGCGACGGAATCGCGTGTCGCACTCTGGATCGCCTGGATCTGGCCGGTGATCTCCTCCGTCGCCTTGGCGGTCTGCGTCGCCAGGTTCTTCACTTCGGAGGCGACCACGGCGAAGCCCTTGCCCGCCTCGCCGGCGCGCGCCGCTTCAATCGTGGCGTTGAGCGCCAGCAGATTGGTCTGGCCGGCAATGTCGTTGATCAGGCGCACCACATCGCCGATCCGCTCGACCGCCTTCACCAGGCCCTGCACCTGCTGGTCGGTGCTGGTGGCCGTGGTGACGGCATGATTGGTGATCTGGTTCGACTGCGCCACCTGGCGGCTGATTTCATGGATCGAGGCCGAAAGCTCTTCGCCTGCCGAGGCCACCGTCTGCACATTGCTGGAGGCTTCGTCGGTCGCCGCCGACACCGCGTGCGCCTTCTGCGCCGTGCGCTCGGCGATGGCCGACATCGAGGATGCCGTCGCCTGCATTTCATTGGCGGCGGAAGCAAGCTGCTCGAGCACGCTGGAGACCTGGCGGTCGAAGCCGTGGATCAGCTCCTCGACATGCACCTGGCGCCGCTCGCGCTCCGCCTGGGCCTGTTCCTTTTCCACCTGCATGCGTTCATTGGCGATGCCGTTCTCCTTGAAGACGACGACAGCGCGCGCCATCTCGCCGATCTCGTCGCGCTGCTTGTCGAAGCGGATAAGGGCCGAGAAATCGCCCTGGGCAAGGCGCGTCATGGTGGCGGTGAGGTTGCGGATCGGCCCGGCAATGAAGCGGCTGGAAACGGTGAGCGCCATGACGAGGCCGATGATGATACCGGCCCCGATCACCGTCAGCATCAGGCGGATGCGCCAAGTGTAGAAGGCTTCCAGGTCGCCATGGATGCTGGCGATGCGGTCCTGGTTGATCTTGGCGAGCTGCGCGATCTCATTGCCGAAAGCGGTGCGGTTGGCGCGGTTGGCGTCGTTGTCGCCATAGTCACGCGCATGCTGCGGCGAATCCTGGGTGCCGAGGCGCGCCAACTCGGTGCGCACCTTGAGGAACTGATCGGCATCGGCCTTGGCCTTGGCGAAGACCTCCTGGTCTTCCGGCTGCACCAGCGCTTCCCAGGCCGCCATGTTCTTCTGCATCACGTCGAGATTCTTGGTGATGCCGGGCGCGAACTTGCCGGCGGCATCGGTGTCCTTCGACATATAGACGCCGCGGGAATCCATCACCACGGCGTAGATCATGGCGTTGACCCGTTCGCCATAGATCGATCGGTTCGCCGTATCCTCCATCTGCTGCACCAGATCTTCCGAGCGGAACAGGGTCTCCAGGGCGACCAGGCCGATAATGCCGGCGGTGGCGATCAGGATGCAGGTGACGAGGAGGATCTTGGTGCCGATCTTGAGATTGGTGAGCCAGGTCATGAAAGCCTCGGGACAGGTCGCGAACTATCCACAGGCTAGTTGCAGTTTCTTAAGGTGTGATTAAGTGTGGCCGAATGCGGCAATAGGAGTATTTGCGCAGGTTTTTGCCTAGGCGCGCGACTTTTTCACCATTACACACTGGCGTGATGTGCAAATGAGTTTCGTTTTTCTGTGTACAGCTGACACGGCTTTGTCACGCTGCGGTATCCGACTAAGGCTAAGAAGACTCCCGGCTCAGATCCGGCTCAGCCGTTCAGCTTGCCGATGATCTCGTCGAGCTGTTCCAGCGTCTTGTAATGGACGATGACCTCACCGCCGGCGCCGTCGAATTCGATCTCGACCTTGAGGCCGAGGCGCTGTTCGAGATCCCGCTCCAAAGCACGGGTATCGGCATCCTTGTCTTCCGAGGCAGTGCGTGGCCGCTTCGCCGTCTCTGCGGAACCGGCCTTGCCGGGTTTCGCGGCACCTGGCTTGCCAGCCTTGGCGGCCGGCTTGTGCTCTTGTGCCAGCGCTTCCGTCTGGCGCACGTTCAAGCCCTGCGCCACCACCTGCTCAGCCAGCGCCACCGGATCATCCGCCTTGATCAGCGCGCGGGCATGACCGGTGGTGAGATCGCCCGAGGACAGCAGATCGCGCACCCGCTCCGGCAGATCCAAGAGGCGCAGCATATTGGCGATATGCGGCCGGCTCTTGCCGATGCGCTCGGCGAGCTGCTCTTGGGTGTAGCGGAATTCCTGCATCAGCCGGTCATAGCCGGTCGCCTCTTCCAAGGGCGAAAGGTCCTGACGCTGTACGTTCTCGATGATGGCGATCTCGAGCACTTCGCGGTCGTTGAGACCGCGCAGCACGATCGGCACCTGGTGCAATTGCGCGAGCTGGGCGGCACGCCAGCGCCGCTCACCGGCGACGATCTCGAATTCGCCCTTCTTGGCGGTATGCTCTCTTACCAGGATAGGTTGCAGCACGCCATTTTCGCGAATCGATTGGGCGAGATGCTCCAACGCTTCTTGATCGAAGACCGAGCGCGGCTGATATTTTCCGGGATGCAGAAATTCAATCGGCGCGTGTCTTTGCGCATTGCCGCCGGTCGCCGGCACCGCCGGTGTCGGTTCACTCTGCACCGGCACCTCGTCGCCACCCAACAGAGCGGACAGACCGCGCCCGAGACCGTGAACCTTTTTCGCCGACATGATTGCGCCCTTTACGCCCGAACCGATTGAGAATGCCATTTAGGAATCTGCTGAGCCGATCGAGCTCAGCTCGCTTGAGCAAGGGACAGCGATTGCCCGACCAGGCCCTGCTCGCGCTTCAAGACTTCGCTGGCGAGATGGATATAGGCCTGGCTGCCGGCGCAGCGCACGTCATAGAGCAAGGCCGGCTTGCCATGGCTCGGCGCCTCGGCGATGCGGATGTTGCGCGGGATCGCCGTCTCATAGACCTTCACGCCGAAGAAGGCGCGGACATCGGCCGCTACCTGCTCGTTGAGGCTGGAGCGGCGGTCATACATGGTCAGCACCACGCCCTGGATTTCCAGCACCGGGTTGAAGGCCTTCTTGACCCGCTCGACCGTCTTGATCAGCTGCGAGAGACCTTCCAGCGCGTAGAACTCGCATTGCAGCGGCACCAGCACGCAATCGGCGGCGACCATGGCATTCAGGGTCAGCAGCGTCAGCGAGGGCGGGCAATCGATCAGGATGAAATCGTAATCGAGCTTGGCGGTGGCGAGGGCATCGCGCAGGCGGAACTCGCGCCGCTCAAGATCGATCAGCTCGATCTCGGCGCCGGCGAGGTCCGGCGAGGTCGGTACGATGTTCATATTGGGGACCAGGGTCGGCTTGGTGGCAGCGGCGATGGTGACGCCGTCGATCAGCACCTCATAGGTGCCTTGGTTGCGCTCGCGCCGATCGATGCCGAGGCCCGTCGAGGCATTGCCCTGCGGATCCATGTCGATGATCAGCACCTGCTTGCCGCAAGCAGCCAAAGCCGTCGCCAGATTGACCGCCGTGGTGGTCTTCCCCACCCCGCCCTTCTGATTGGCGACCGCCATGATGCGCGGCTGGCGCGCATCCTTCGGAACACTACGGGTCGGGGTATCGTTGCCAGAATTACTCACGATATGGCCTGCGTATGGTTATTTGCGCTGGAGATGGCTGAGCTTCAGGATGGTCCCCGCGGTCCCGTCGCTGCTGTCAGCGATGCTGGGATGCCGCTCGATTTCCATTGTCCAGTGCTTCCCGGCGGCGGTCAATTCTTCATCCACCTTGGCGCCTTTCAGGAACAGAAAAACCGTCTCTGCATCGGCAAAAGGCGCGGTCCAGGCCAGCAATTGATCCAGCGGGGCGCAAGCGCGGGCAGTAATGACCGGCACTGCCCAGGGCCTCAGGGCATCGAAACGCTTGGCATGCACGGCGACTCGGCTGCCGATCCCCATGGCCTGGGCAGTCTCCCGCAGGAAGGCGCATTTGCGGACATCGGAATCCACCAGCTGCACCGGGCGATCGGTGAGCGCCGCCAGCACCAGGCCGGGAAAGCCGGCACCGCTGCCGAAATCAGCGATGGCACCATCGGATCCGGCGGCGATCGGTGGCAGCAAAGGCAGAAGCTGAGCGGAGTCCAGCATATGCCGGCGCCACAGATCGGGAATGGTGGCCGGGCCGACCAGGTTGATCGCCTTCTGCCATTTGACCAGCAGACCGGCATAGATCTCCAGCCGCTTCACGGCTTCCGCCAATGTTTCACGTGAAACACCCGGAGCGAGATCCTGGATTTGCGACAAAAAACCGGCGGGGTCTAGTGGGGTCATGCGGGGGCCCTTCTTCTTTATTCCCCTCCCCCGAAACGGGGGAGGGCCAGGGTGGGGGCATCGCCGCGAGGTGGCAGATAGCTGCCCCCTCCCAACCCTCCCCCGTATCGGGGGAGGACTAAAAGATACTGCGCGGCCGTGTTCATGCGCTGAGCTTGTCGCTCTGCTTCTCGCGCCGGCGGACATGGCGCAGCAGGATGGTGAGGGCCGCCGGGGTAACGCCGGAGATCCGGCCGGCGGCACCCAAGGTGGCAGGCCGTGCCAGCTTCAGCTTCTCGCGGACTTCATTGGAGAGCGACGGGACGGCGTCGTAATCGAGATCGACCGGCAGCAACAATGCCTCGTCGCGGCGGAAGGCATGGATATCCGCCTCCTGGCGCTTCAGGTAGCCGGCATAGCGGCCGTCGATTTCCATCTGCTCGGCGATGGCGGGCTTCAATGCAGCAAGTTCGGGCCAAAGGCCCGTCAAACGTTCCAGATCGATCTCCGGATAGACCAGCAAGTCGAGCGCCGAGCGGCGGACACCATCCTGGTTGATATTGAGGCCCTGGCGCAGCAATTCCGTCGGTGTGGCACTCAAACCCTGCATCAGGGCCCTGGCGCTGCCGATTTCCGCCATTTTCGCCTGGAAAGCCTGGGCCCGGACGGCCCCCACGGCGCCAATCTCGATCCCCTTCTCGGTGAGGCGCTGATCGGCATTGTCCTGGCGGAGCCGCAGCCGATATTCGGCGCGGCTGGTGAACATGCGATAGGGCTCGGATGTTCCACGTGAAACAAGGTCGTCGATCATCACGCCGATATAGGCGTCAGCGCGGTCGAGGGTGAAAGGCGCGTCAAGAAGATCGCCGCCACCCAGCGCTGCACCCCCTGCCCGTTTCGCCGCATTGATTCCGGCCATCAGGCCCTGGGCCGCCGCTTCTTCATAACCGGTGGTGCCATTGATCTGTCCGGCCAGGAACAGGCCCGGCACCCGGCGGGTTTCCAGGCCCGGCGTCAGCTCGCGGGGATCGATGAAATCATATTCGATGGCATAGCCCGGCCGCAGCATGACGGCCTTTTCCAGGCCGACGATGGTCTGCAGCATCGCCGCCTGCACTTCGGCCGGCAGCGAGGTGGAAATACCGTTCGGATAGACGGTGTCGTCATCGAGACCTTCCGGCTCCAGGAAGATCTGGTGCCGGTCCTTATCGGCGAAACGCACCACCTTGTCCTCGATCGAGGGGCAATAACGCGGGCCGGTGCTTTCGATCTGGCCGGAATACATCGGCGCCCGGTGCAGATTGGCGCGGATCAGGCCATGCGCTTCCGGGCTGGTATAGGTGATGCCGCAGGCGATCTGCGGTGTCTCGATCTTGGTCGTCAAATAGGACATCGGCAGCGGCGGATTATCGCCCGGCTGGCTCTCCAGCCCGGCCCAGTCGATGGTTCTGCCATCGAGACGCGGCGGCGTGCCGGTCTTCAGGCGACCCAATGGAAAGCCCAAGCGCATCAGGGTTTGTGAGAGATGCACCGAGGGCGCCTCCCCCACCCGGCCAGCCGGGGTCTTGACCTCGCCGCAATGAATGAGGCCGCGCAGGAAGGTCCCGGTGGTCAGCACCACAGCCGCGCAGCCAATGCGCTCGCCCTTATCGGTGACAATGCCGGTGATGCAGCCGGCACCATCGAGCACGATGTCATCGACGGCAGCGCCGTGAATTTCGAGACCCGCCTGCTCCGCCAGCAG
>DATMUQ010000021.1:0-12716 GCA_035563795.1 Terriglobales bacterium
CATGCGCAAGGTGCATCCCACCAGCAACATCGCGCCCTATGCCTTGGCGCGGATCGCCGATTTCGGTGATGCGCCGGTCAATCCGATCGATCTGATGGACAGCCTGAAGCGGATCGAGAACTTCTATGCCAAGGTACATGCGGCTGGCGCCCTGCCGCTCTCGGCCGGCGGCGATCATCTGATCACCCTGCCGATCTTCCGCGCCATCGCCAAGGACCGGCCGATTGGCATGATCCATGTCGACGCCCATTGCGATACCAATGACGCCTATTTCGGTGGCAACAAATACACCCATGGCACGCCGTTCCGCCGCGCAGTGGAAGAGGGGCTGCTCGATCCGAAACGGGTCATCCAGATTGCGATCCGCGCCTCGAAATATGCGCCGGATGACAATGACTTCTCGCATAACTCCGGCATGCGGGTGATGGAGATGCAGGAGGTCGACAAGATCGGCATCGAGGCGGTGATCGCCGAGGCGCGCCGTGTCGTCGGCGATGGCCCGACCTATATCAGCTTCGATGTCGATGGCCTCGATCCGGTCTTCGCGCCGGGCACCGGCACGCCAGAGGCCGGCGGTCTCACCACGCGCGAAGCACTGACGCTGTTGCGCGGCCTGCGCGGGCTCAATCTGATCGGCGGCGATGTGGTGGAAGTCTCGCCACCTTTCGATCAGTCCGGCAATACGGCGCTGGTCGGTGCCACCATGATGTTCGAGATCATGTGTCTGCTGGCTGAGGGTGTCGCGAAGTCGCGCAAGGGCTGATACGCAAGATCAGATCACGCCCATTTCTCATCGGCGGTGAAGATGATGGTGAGCCAGAGCTGGCGGCCGTCTTCGTTGAGCTTGTCGGCGATCTCCTGGCGGATGCGATCGTAGCTTTCGATGCTTTCGACCTTGAAATTGGGCGGGGTGATGATGCTGATCTCGATGAGATCGGCACGCCCGGTCTTTGCCACATAGGAGCGGAATTTCGGGAAGCCGTAACGGGTGGCGATCTCGCTCACCACATTGCGGGTATGCTCATCAAGCTCGGCCGGTGCCACCAGGAAGATCTCGCGCACCGAGCGCCAGATGATGCTGAGCGGGATCGGTGCCAACAGCACCGAGAGACCCGTCAGCACGGCGGGATCGACATAGGGCGTCCAGGGCTCGATGCTGGTGCCGGCGGCAAGTGCCGCGATCAGGAAACTGATCAGCAAGGCAGCGCTCAGCGAGCCGCCCATGAACCAGCCATGGCTGTCGATGCGCAGCAGCTCCGATTGCAGATCCTTGTTGCGATGGCGCTGATAGAGGCACATCAGATAGCTGGCGAGGCTGATCACCACGGCATAGACGATGGCGAGATGGAAATCGACCGGGTGGCCGCCTTTGCGCAATCCGTCGATGCCGTTCAGGAAGGCATAGCCGCAGCTCAAGGCCATGATGATGCCATTGAAGCCGGCGACCAGGGGCTCGAGATGCCAGTAGCCAAACTGGAAATGGCGGCTGCCGTCGCGCGTCACCAGGCGTGAGACGATCAGGGCGACCACGGTCATGGTGGCGTCGATCATCGAGAAGAAGCCGTCGAAGACGATCGATTGCGATCCGGTCCAGAGGCCGGTGACGATGCCGATGGTGGCGACCATGACGGTCAGGATGATCGAGAGGCGGAGCTGGCGCTGTTCGCGCACGGCATCCTGACAGGCGAGTTCCATCAGCGGCCTCCGGTCGTCTCGTCGATCTTTCCGCGGCATGGTCTCAGCGCGGCATCGGCTCCCGGCGCTTCACATAAAGCAGCCCCGGATGATCACCATAGACGATCTCGCGCTCCAAGGTCAGACCCGCTTTCTCCAGCACCCGGCGTGAGGCCAGGTTGACATGGCGAACGACGCCGATCACCCGTGAGCTGCCCATATCCTGCAGCGCGATGTCGCCGGCGGCGGCAGCGAATTCACTGGCATAGCCGCGCCCCCATTGGTCGGGCAGCATATGATAGCTGAGATTGAGGCCGGCGAAGCCGTCGCGATGAGTGAGGCCGCCAAGGCCGATCGAAGCCGCGTCCTGTTCCAGGGTCCAGATGCCAAAGCCGTGCTTGGCCCAGTGTTCCAGGTAGCGATCCAGGCGCTGCCGGCATTCCGCCATGGTTTCCGGCCGGGGATCCGGGCGGTGCGCCGTCGTCCGGGGATCGGTGAAGATGGTGCCGAGCAAGGAGAAATCGTCCGCCGCAATCGGCCGCAATGTCAGCCGGGCGGTCAGGTAGCGGCTCCAGCGCGCGCCTGTTGGCGGCTCCGGCAGCAAGAAATCTTGGTCGAGGTCCATGGCCAAATGTGACCGGCCGGGCACCGGCCCGCAAGCGCATCCGCGCGAGTCTCTCATGGCGCCCATGACATTTACTGAATTGCCGCCTTGTATAGCCCTGTATATACAAGTTGTCAGCTTTATCAGGAGATTAGACCATGCCCGCGGCCATACGCGAGATCGCCCTGCCAGTTGAGGATTCCGAACCGGAGCAGGAGATGATCTGCCGTGACGCCATTTCCCTAACGTATCGGCAGATCGTCGCCATTGCCCGCGGCGAAGCCGATATCGCCATCGGCGACATTGCTCTGGCACAGGTGCGGAACGGCCGGGCGATCGTCGAGCGGATCATCGATCGCGGCGAAATCGCCTATGGGATCAGCACCGGGCTGGGAGCTCTCAGCAATATCCGCCTGACCGGTGTCCAGCGCCGGCAGCTGTCGCGCAATACCCTGCTCAGCCACGCCTGCGGGGTGGGCGAGCCGCTGCCGGTCGCGGCAACCCGCGCCATCATGGCGACCATGCTGAACGATTTCTGCCATGGCCAGCCGGGCGTCAGCCCGACCGTGCCGCTGCAACTGGCGGCCTTGCTCAATGCCGGCATCACGCCGCTGGTGCCGCGCCAGGGTTCGGTCGGCTATATCGTTCACGGGGCGCATATCGGCCTCGCCTTGATCGGTGTCGGCGACGTGCTGGTGAACGGCCGGCAGATGAGTGCTGCGGCTGCTTTGACGGAAGCCGGTCTGGCGCCGATCGAGCTCGCCACCAAGGACGGGCTCTGCCTGGTCAATGGAACGCGCTGTCTGACCGGTCTTGCCTGCCTGGCGCTTGCTGAGGCGGAACAGGTAGCGGATTGGGCCGATGTCACCGGGGCGCTCAGTTTCGAAGCTTTAAAGGGACAGATTGCCGCCTTCGATCCGCTGGTTCTCGACCTCAAGCGTCATCCCGGCCTGCTGGCGATCGGCCGGCGCCTGCGCAGTCTGCTGGCGGATAGCGAGATCATTGCCAAGCATCAGGGGGTGCGTACCCAGGATGCCTTGTCCTTGCGCTCGATCCCGCAAATTCACGGCGCAACGCGCGACCAGATCGACCATGTCCGTCGTCAGATCGAGATCGAACTCGGCTCGGCCACCGACAATCCCCTGGTGATCGGTACGCCGGATAATTATCGGGTGATTTCCAATGCCCATCCGCATGGCCAGAGTCTGGCCATGGCGATGGATCTGCTGGCGATCGCCATGGCGGAGCTGGGCTCGGTTGCCGAACGGCGCCTCGACCGGCTGATCAATCCGGCGGTCAGCGATCTGCCGCCTTTCCTGGTGCGGGAAAGCGGCGTCAATTCCGGCATGATGATCGCGCAATACACCGCGGCCTCGCTGGCGGCCGAGAACAAGCTCCTGGCGCACCCGATGGTGACCGACAATTACATCACCTCGGCACAGCAGGAAGATCACCTCGGCCTCGGCACGCCGGCGGCACTGAAATGCCGGCAGGTGATCGACAATACCCGCAAGATCCTGGCGATCGAGTTTCTGCTCGCCGGCCAGGCCATGGAGTTCTATCCGGGGTTGCGCCTCGGCCGCGGCACCGCGCGGGCGTATCGGCTGCTGCGGGCCGAGGTGCCGGCCTATGACCAGGACCGCTTCCTGGCCCCTGACATTGCGCTCGTCGACCGGCGTCTCGCGGAACCGGCATGGCTCGCGGATATCAGCGCGGCGATTGCTTGAGTCGGTGGGGTTTGCCTGATCGGCGACGGGGCGGCAACATCGCCGCTCAGCGAGGTGCCTTAGGCGCCGCCCTTGAAGCTGAAATGGCCGGTGAGGCGATAGCGGCTGCCGGGATAGAGCAGGCGGGCCCAGCTGACCTTACGTGGACCGCTCCAGGTGGTGCGTTGCAGCTGGATGCAGGGCTCGTGGGAATCGCATTTCAGCAGGCGACGTTCCCAGGTAACGGGCAGCACCGCCTCGATCACGTGCTCCGCCTCGGAGATCGGCGCGATCTCGGTCAGATAGACATAGGGCGTGATCTGGGTGAAGTCCTGCTTCAGATAATCGGGCGCCAATTGCGGATCGATGAAGCGGTCTTCGAGCTGCACAGGAATGCCATTCTCGTAGTGGACGAGGATGGAATGGAAGATATCAGCACCGAGCGGCAGATCGAGCGAGGCAATGATCTCGTTGCTGACGGTGAGCTTCTCCAAGGCGACGACCTTGGCGCTATGCTGGTGGCCGCGCTCGGTGATCTCCTCCGCGATATTGCGAATCTCGATCAGCGGCGACTGCATCTTGGCTTCGGCGACGAAGGTGCCGACACCCTGAACGCGCACCAGCCGTCCTTCCAGCGTGAGCTCGCGCAAGGCACGGTTGATGGTCATCCGGCTGACGCTGAGATCGCGTACCAGTTCCGATTCCGAAGGGATGCGGTGCTTGGCCGGCCAATCGCCCGCTTCGATCCGATCCAGGATCATTCGCTTGACCTGCGAATAGCGCGGCAGCAGCGAGTTGTCCAATATGCCTCCCGTGAGCGCCGGTCGGGCCGGCGGCAAGGTCAGAGACGCGCATGCCGAATCGCGGCGGCACGTCGAATTTCCGTCATTCTTGGCCGAGACTATAGTATAGGCTGGCCAGCACACCAAGCCGCTAAGGACCAGGACACGTATTCAGTGTACGGGGTGAGCGGGCAGAAGGGCTGTATCACATGAAGACCTATATCGCCGATCAGGCGCTCCTGCCGCAAGGCTGGGCCGAGCATGTCCGCATCACCGTCGATGCCAATGGCATGATCGCATCGGTGACAGGTGGGGCCGGGAAGGGCAGCCCGACGGCGGGCGCCGCAAGTGGCAGCGGTCAGCGTCTCGCCGGTCCGGTCATTCCCGGCATGCCCAATCTTCACTCGCATGCCTTCCAGCGCGCCATGGCCGGCCTGACCGAGGTCGCCGGCGACCCGGAGGACAGTTTTTGGACCTGGCGCGATCTGATGTACCGGCTGGTGGGCCGCCTCAACCCGGAGCAGGTCGAGGCGATCGCCCGCTATCTCTATATCGATATGCTGAAGGCCGGCTATACCTCGGTCGCCGAGTTTCATTACCTGCATCACGACCTCGACGGAAAGCGCTACGCCAATCACGCGGAGATGGCTGAGCGTGTCCTCGCGGCGGCCGACGATACGGGCATCGGCATCACCCTGCTGCCGGTGATGTATGCGCATGGCGGCTTTGGCGGCAAGGAGCCGACGACGGGACAGCGACGCTTCATTCACAACACCGACGGCTATCTCGATCTGCTGCGGGATCTGGAACCGCTGTGCCGTGAGAACGGGCGGCGCTTGGGTGCCTGCTTCCATTCGCTACGCGCCGTCACCCTCGATGAGATGAGCGCCATCCTCGATGCCACCAAGGATGGACGACCGATCCATATCCATATCGCCGAGCAGCAGAAGGAAGTCGACGATTGCGTCGCCTGGTCAGGCCATCGCCCGATCGATTGGCTCTATGGACATGCGCCAGTCGATGATCGCTGGTGCCTCATCCATGCGACCCATGCCGATGAACGCGAAGTCACGGCGATGGCAAAGAGTGCGGCCGTGGTCGGCATCTGCCCGACGACGGAAGCCAATCTCGGCGACGGCTTGTTCCCGGCGATCTCCTACGCCCAGCAGGGGGGGCGTTTCGGCATCGGCTCCGACAGCCATGTCTCGCTCAGCGTCGTCGAGGAAATACGCTGGCTGGAATATGGCCAGCGCCTCAAGCACGAGCGCCGCAATCGCCTGCATGGTACCGATCGCGCCAATATCGGCGGCTATCTGTACAGCGCCTGTCTCGCCGGTGGTGCCCAGGCCCTGGGACAGCCGGTCGGCGAGATCAAGGCCGGCCAGCGGGCGGATTTCGTCGTCCTCAACGGGACGCATCCGATGACCGCCCATCTCAAGGGCGATGACCTGCTGTCGCGCTGGCTCTTCGGTAGCACCGACCGGCTCGTCAAGGACGTCATGGTTGGCGGTGACTGGGTGGTGCAGGACGGGCGTCACCCAGGCGAGGTCGAGGCAGGCCGGCGTTTCGCCGAGGTCATCCGCGACGCCTTTGCCTGACAGTCCTGGGGCCCCGGCCACCCGGCGGCGGACCCAGGTCAAGCGACAAGATGGCGGCGCAAGGTGGGCTGGTCATGCCGTAAATGCATGCGACGGCCGATAGGCGGTTTGCGCATAATCGCGGCATGTTCAATTGACCGGTCGTCATTCCGATCATGACTGATATTGCGTTGCGGCCCGGTGAGGCCAATCGCGGGGCGGGGAAGCAGCTTTGGCTGGCGATCCTGTCGCTCTGCGGCGGCGTCCTGATTTTCTCGCTGCAGGACGTCATCATCAAATTGCTGAGCGGCGGCTATCCGGTGCATGAGGTGGTGATGATCCGCTGCCTCTCGGCCCTGCCGATCCTGCTGTTCATGGTACATCGCCAGGCGGGGCTCGCCGCCATCTTCACCGGGCCGGTCAAGGCGCTGGTCTGGCGCGGCCTGTTCCTGGTCATTTCCTATTCCGCCTATTACCTCGCTTTCCCGGTGATGAAGCTTGCCGATATCGTGGCGCTCTATTTCACCGTGCCGATTTTCGTGACCGCTCTAGCGGGGCCGTTCCTCGGCGAAAAGATCGGCTGGCAGCGCTGGGCGGCAACCCTGGTGGGCTTTGCCGGCGTCGTCGTCATGTTGCGGCCGGGCGGCAGCGTGTTCAATCTGGTCGCCCTGATGCCGGTGGTCGCGGCGATGGGCTATGGCGCTGCCCAGCTGATGGCCCGCGGGCTGGCGGCCCGCACACCCGCGATCGTCATGTCCTTCTACCAGAACCTGATGTTCCTGATCGCGGCTGGCGCCATGGCGATCTTCTTCGGCCGCGGTGTCGCCCATGACGCCAATGGTGTGCTGGATTTCCTGCTGCGGGCCTGGGTCACGCCGAGCTGGCGTGACCTGCTGCTGCTCGCCGCCTGCGGGCCGATCTCGGCGATCGGCATGACGCTGCTGAGCCAGGCCTATCGCATGGCCGAGGCCAATTTCGTGGCATCCTTCGAGTATAGCGGCCTGATCTGGGCCACCCTCTGGGGCTTCTTCATCTTCAACGAAGTGCCGGACCGGACCATGATCCTGGGAGCTGCCCTCATCGTCGGCGCCGGCCTCTATATGCTCTACGGCACCGGCCGGCGCAGTTAGCTGCTCAATGATGTTCAGGCATTGCCTCGCCGGAAGGGAGCGGCAGCTCCGGCTCATTGCCGGTGGCTGACGCTGTCTTCGGCCGATGGTCGCTGGCGATGAAGGTATAGAGCACCGGCAGCACGAAGAGCGTGAAGAGCGTGCCCACGGTCATGCCGGCGATGATGACGACGGCGATCGAGAAGCGGCTGGCGGCACCGGCACCGGTCGCGAACATCAGCGGGATGAGGCCGGTCACCATCGCGGCCGTGGTCATCAGGATCGGCCGCAGGCGCAGGCCGGCGGCGACGCTGACCGCATGCAGCTTGCTGTGGCCGTAATCGCGCTGCTGCTCCTTGGCGACCTCGCAGATCAGGATGCCGTGCTTGGTGATCAGCCCGACCAGGGTAATGAGGCCGACCTGGCTGTAGATGTTCATGGTGGTGACGCCGAGCGCCAGCGGGGTCAACGCGCCACACATCGACAAAGGCACGCTAATCATGATGACCAGCGGATCGCGGAAGCTCTCGAACTGCGCCGCTAGCACCAGGAAGATGATGGCGATGGCAAAACCGAGCGTGCCGTAAAGGGCGTTGCTCTCCTGGATATATTGCCGTGACTGACCGGCATAATCATAGGTGAAACCCTCAGGCAGGATTTCCTGCGCGGTCTTCTGCAGGAAGTCGAGCACGGTGCCGACCGAGATGCCCGGCATCGGCACACCCTGGAGCTGGACCGAGTTCTGCTGGTTGAACTGGTTCAGATTGACCGGCTGCACGTCCTCGCGCAGCGTGACGAGGCTGGAGAGCGGCACCGCCCTGCCGTCATCTGTCTTCACATAATATTGCCGGCCGAGCAGGTCAGGGTCGAGGCGGTCGACCCGCGCGACCTGGGGGATGACCTCATAGCTGCGGTTATAGAGGTTCATCAGATTGACATAGTTGCCACCCGTCATCAGGGCCAGGGTCTGGGCGATGGCATCCATCTTCACGCCATAGGTCCCGGCCTTGTCGCGATCGATCTCCACCACGGTCTGTGGCTTCTCGTATTTGAGATCGAGGTCGGAATAGATGAACATGCCGCTGGCATTGACCTTCTCGCGGAAGCGCTGGGCGACCTCGTTCAAGGATTTGTAGTCGGCGGTGGTGGTGATCTGGAACTGAATCGGCATGCCGTCATTGCCCGGCAAAGGCGGGATCGGGAAGACCGAGCCCATCAGGCCCGGCACCATGCCGACCTTGGCGGCCATTTCCGGAATGATCTCGCCCTGCTTCCGTTTGCGATCGGCCCAGGGTTTCAGCACGGCAACGCCAAAGCCCTGATTGACGCCCTGCAGGCCGTTGATGGCAAAGAAGCCGTCGAGTTCCTTGATATCGCCGAACCGGGATTTGAGCTCGCTGCTATAGCGGTCCATGTAATCGATATTGGCGTTGCTGGGACCCTGATAGGCGAGGAAGGCAGCGCCCTGATCCTCGTCCGGCGCCAATTCGCGGGCGATGTTGATCAACAGGAAATAGAGCGAGCCCAGCACGATGAAGGTGAAGACGACGGTCGCCAGCCGGTCCTTCAGCGAGGCGTTCAGCAGGCGCAGATAGATCTGCTGGCTGCGCTCGAAAACCCGGTCGATGAAAGCGGAGAGGCCGCGCCGGTTGCTGTCATGGCGCAGCACTTTTGAACACATCATCGGCGAGAGGGTGAGGGCAATGATGCCGGAGATGATGACGGCGCCGGCCAGGGTCAGCGCGAATTCGCGGAACAAGGCGCCGGTCAGGCCTCCCTGGAAGGCAATCGGCGAATAGACTGCGGCGAGGGTGATGGTCATCGAGATGACCGGTGTCGCGATCTCGCGGGTGCCGATGATGGCCGCTTCGAAAGGTGACCTGCCTTCCTCGATATGGCGGTGCACGTTCTCAACGACGACAATGGCATCGTCGACCACCAACCCGATCGCCAGCACCATGGCAAGCAAGGTCAAGAGATTGATCGAGAAACCAAGCGCCAGCAGGAACAGGCAGACGCCGACCATGGAAAGCGGGATCGTCACCAGCGGAATCAACACCGAACGCAGCGATCCCATGAAGAAGAAAATCACCACCATGACGATGATCGAGGCTTCGAGGATGGTGCGCACCACCTCTTCGATGGCGGCACGGATGAAGGTCGTCTGGTCATAGGCGATGGTCAGGGTCATGCCCGGCGGCAGGCCCTTTTCCAGCTTCGGCAGCATGGCGCGGACGTCGTTGATGACGGTCAGCGGATTGGCGGTCGGTGTGGTCTTTATGCCGACGAAAATGGCGCGCTCGCCATTCACATAGACCGAGCTGTCGGAACTTTCCGGCCCCAAGGCGATGGTAGCAATGTCCTTCAGGCGCACGAGATTGGGGCCGTCATTCTTGACGACCATGTCGCGGAAGCCTTTTTCGTCGCGCAGATCGGTGCGCGCCGTCGTCTCCACCACGTCGAAGATGCCCTTGGAGCTGCCGGCGGCCGCCTGGTAGTTATTGGCCTGCAGCACAGCACTGACGTCATCGGCCGAGAGATTGAAGATCGCCATCTTGACCGGATCGAGCCAGATGCGCATGGCAAATTTCTGCGAACCCAGCAATTCCGGATTGGCGACGCCATTGACGGTCGAGAGGTTTGGCTGGATCACCCGGGCGACATAATCGGTGATCTGGCCCGGGCTCATCACATTGCTGGAAAAGGCCAGATACATGGCGTCAAAAGTGTCGCCGGTGGTTTTCTCGATCACTGGGTCATTGATGCCCCGGGGCAGCAGCGAGCGGGTCTGGTTGACCTTGGCGGTGACCGCCGTCATCGCCGCATCGGGATCCTCATTCAGGCGGACATGCACCGAGACGGTGCTGATGCCGGAGGCGGATTGCGAGGTCAGATAGTCGATGCCGTCGGCCGTGGCGACCGCTTTCTGGATCGGGTCGGTGATGAAGCCTTGCATCAGGTCGGCATCAGCGCCGGGATAGGTCGTCGTCACCGTGATGACGGTATTGAAGAGTTCCGGGAACTGGCGGATTTGCAGCGAGAAGACGGATTTCAGGCCGAGCAACAGGATCAGCAGGCTGATGGTGCAGGCGAGGACCGGGCGCTTGATGAAGATGTCGAACATGATGCGACCCTTACTCCAGCGGGAGCGTCTCAGGCGGCGTCAATGCCTGATCCTGGGTGACCTCGACCTTGGCGCCGTTATCGAGCTTGAGCTGGCCGGAGGTGACGATCTCGTCGCCAGCTTTGAGGCCCTTGGAGACGATGATCCAGCCGCCACGCCGGGCGCCGGTCTCGACGATCAAGCGCTGGACCGACGTCTGGTCCTGGCCCTTGTCATCCTTGCCGCGCTGCACGGTATAGACCGCGTTGCCATAGAGGCTGTAGCTGATCGCCGATTGCGGCACGATGACGACGTGCTGCAGGTCGGGAAGAATGACGTCGAGGCGCGCGTACATGCCGGGCCGCAGTGTGCGGTCGGTATTATCGAACTTGCCCTGCACCGCGATCATGCCGGTCTTGTCGCTGATCAGCGGCGCAATCACGGAGATCTTGCCGGCGAAGGCGCGGCCCGGATAGGTGTCGACCGACATGCGGATTTCCTGGCCGACGCTGAGGCTCGGCAGGTCCTTCTGCGAGACGCCGAAATTGACCAGCATCGAGCTGAGGTCCTGCATATTGACCAAGGGCGTGCCAGCATCGACATACTGACCCAGATTGACCCGCCGAATGCCAAGGATGCCGGAGAAGGGCGCGGTGATCGTTTTCTTGGCGATGGTGGCATTGAGGCGACCGACCGCCGCCGACGCGACTTTGGCTTCGGATTCCGCCTTGTCCAGGGCGGAAACGGAGATCGTCTTGTTGGGGGCGAGCAGCCGGGCGCGACGGGATTCGCTGTCCGCCAGTTCGAGTTGAGCCTGGGCGCTGCGCAGGTCCGCCTGTTCCACATCGGAATCGAGCTTCACCAGCGGATCGCCCTTGGTGACCTGCTGGCCGGAATCAAACATGATCTGCTCGACGGCACCGCTCACTTCCGGGCTGATATCGACGCCGTGGATCGCCTCCAGGACACCGATCGCCGTGACCGTGCGCGCCCAGCCCTGCTCGGATGCCTTGGCGGCCGTCACCGGCACCGCCGGCCGCGGCATGTTGGCGAAATACTGCGCGATCATATGCTGCTTGAAGGTGATGAAACCGAAGATGCCGCCAAAGACCAGCGCGCAACCCAAGAGCACAAAAATCAGCTTCTTCATCTCACCCCGCCTAGCCACAGCTGACGTATTTCTCAACATTTCGTTGTGTCAGATGCGACGGATCACCTGCGGTGTCAGTCTCTGCGCCCCCAGATGGCGCAACCCACCGCGCAAAATTTGTCGCGAAGATAGTGTAAAAACGAAACTCGCGCCAGTGGCCGGAGGTGCGTCGCTACAGCACAAGCGGTTATGGCACGGCCGATCGGCCACCCCGTGGCGCCGGCGTCAGCGGCGCCGGCAGAGATCTGGCAGGCTCTCGGTCTAGCGGCAGCGCCCGTAGCAGCCATGCGGCCCATAATAGTAATGCGGCCCATAGTAATAGTGCGGACCGTAATAATAGGGCTGGTAGGCATAGGGCTCGACGTAATAGCTCGGCCCATAAGCCGGCCCCGGTTCGACCGGATAGGCGACGCAGCCGGCGAGGCTGAGGCAGCTCAGGGCAATCAAAACGCCGGCCACAATCCGGCGCTTGTTCGGCGTGTAAGCCGCGCGGACCGGCGCACTGTCGTGATGACGGCCGCCGCTCTGATGGATGAATGAAGCTGGAAACATGATCTGACGATTTTTCACGAGATCCTCGGGACCGGTTTGCTGCGCCAATGGCAGTTGCTCTTGCCATTGTTCTGGCGGCAGCCGGCGACGCAGCGGAGACCGGCGCAGCCCTGGCAATGCGCGGCGATCACGGGTCGGTGAATGACAGTCAGGCGATCACCGCGCAGCCTCAAAAGTCATACGTGTTGCGGCTTCATCTCCTGCAGATTCTTGCAACACGAAATTGTGCAGTTTTCGTCACGCTGTTGTGAGTGTCGGGAATCGCTTGTCGGACGTATTTGGATATGTAGCCGGTGGGAAATGGCGCTGCGGGTCGAGCCTATGGATCGACAGGGCCAAGCCCGAGATACCCGAATGGTCGGGAAGAGTTCCGGCATACCAGGGCACGATGTCGCTGATGACTTTTTTTCCCATTCGCCGTTCTTTCAACCTCAAGCATTTCAACCTGAAGCTGGCGGG
>DATMUQ010000022.1:0-3378 GCA_035563795.1 Terriglobales bacterium
TCGCCATCGGCCGGCGGGTTGCGCAACATCTGATCGCCGGTATCCGTTGGTCCGCTCACTTGACGTTCCCTCCCCCGAGGCGAATGCGCGGATCAACCAGCGCCAGCAGGATGTCGGAAATGAAGACACCGACCACGGTCAGGAAGGCCATGAACATCAGGAACGACCCGGCGAGATACATGTCCTGGCTGCGCAGGGCCTGCAGCAGGATCGGGCCCGTCATCGGCAAGGACATCACCACGGAGACGATGACCGAACCGGAAATCAGCTCCGGCAGCAGGCTGCCGATATCGGAGATGAAGGGGTTGAGCGACACCCGCAGCGGGTATTTCAGCAGCATCTTGCCGTAGCTGAGGCCCTTGGCCCGCGCCGTCGTCACATATTGCTTGTGCAGCTCATCGAGCAGGTTGGCGCGCAGGCGGCGGATCATGCCGGCGGTGCCGGGCAGCCCGATCACCATCACCGGCACCCACATATGCGCCAGCACCGAACTGACCTTGGCCCAGCTCCAGGCCTGGCCCATGAACATCGGGTCCATCAAGCCGCCGATCGAGATGCCGAACCAGATATGGGCGCAATACAGCAGGATCAGCGCGAGCAGGAAGCTTGGCGTGGCGAGGCCGATGTAGCCGAGGAAGGTGAAGAAGTAGTCACCCAGCGAATATTGCTTCACCGCCGAATAGATGGCGATTGGAAAGGACATGATCCAGACGAACAGGGTCGAGGCGAGCGTCACCACGACGGTCATCCAGAGGGTGTCGCCGACGACATCGCTGACCGGCATCTGGTGTTCGAAGGAGAAGCCGAGATCGCCATGCACCAGGCCGCCGGCCCAGGTCAGGTATTGCACATAGAGCGGCTGGTCGAGGCCGTATTCATGGCGCAGGAACTCGATCTTGCTCTGCTCGACATTCTCGCCCTGGGACTGCAGCTCGGCGATATAGGTCTCGAGATAGCTTCCCGGCGGCAGCTGGATGATGACGAAGACGAGAATGCTGATAGCGACCAGGGTCGGCACCATCACGAAGAGACGTCTGATCAGGTAACGCAACATGATGCCGTAATCTCTCACTCAGCAGCTGGAACGGGGCTCAGCGGCCGGTCTTCGTCCAGCCAAAAGGTATCCGGCTTGTAGATGCCGAACTGGGCGCCGGGATCCCAGGCGAACACCGCCTTTTCCGGCACGTTATGCAGATGGTCGGAGACGATCACCGGCTGCGGCACATTGGCGATGATGCCGATGGTGAAGGTCTGCTCCGCCCAGATATGCAGGATCTTGAACCAGAGATCGAGCCGGGTATTGGGGTCCGGGCTCATCCGCCAATCTTCCAGCCAGTCGGCCAGCTGGCGCGCCGCCGGCAGGTCGATCTTCTCGCCGGACTTGCCGCCGGTCTCGATATATTGGCCCCATTTCGCCCACATATACTGATCCTGCTTCGAGGGGGCGAATTCGGCCGGTGACATATCCGGGGTCGGGATGGCGTTGTCGACGCCGGTGGCAACCGACATCACGCTGTCGCCGGCGAAGATGCGGTTGCGGAAGACTTCCAGCTGCGACGGCTTGATGAAGAGCGAGATGCCGATCTCCTTCCAGGATTCGGCGATCAATTCCAGGATGTCGGTCTGCTCGGTCCCGCTATCCGCGGTATCGACAATGATCTCGGCGGGCCGGCCATCGGGCAGCAAGCGGACGCCGTCTTCGTTGCGCTGGGTGAGACCCATCTGGTCGAGCAGCGCATTGGCCTGGGCGACGTCATGGGTCGACCACATCTTCTGGATTTCCGGCGAGAACATCGGCGAGCGTTCGAGCACGGTATTGGCGACTTCATGGCCGAGGCCGAAATAGATCGCCTGGTTGATCTCGTGGCGGTCGATCGCCAGCGACAAGGCATGGCGGAAGCGGATGTCACGCATCATCTGCCGCCAGACCGGATCGGTGGTGGTGAGATTGGGAAACAGCGCCAGGGTCGAGCCGCGGCCGTCATCCCACAACCGGACATGATATTTGCCGCTGTCCTCGCCATCCTTCAGGATCGTGTAGTCGTCGAAGGAGAGGCTGCGCGCCTGCAGATCGGATTCGCCTGATGCGGTCTTTGCCGGGATCAGCTTGTCGTCGGCGACAGTGAAGACCACCTGATCGAGATAAGGCAGCTGGTGTCCCTGCGCGTCGACCCGGTAGTAATAGGGATTGCGCGTGAAGACGAAACGCTGGGCCGGCGGTTTCACCCGCAGCATCCAGGGATCAAGCGTCGGCAGATCCGGATTGTCGTTCTTGTACTGGTTATCCTTCTTGTTGTGCAAAGAGGCCCAGTTGCGCTGGCCCGATTTCTTCACCAAGGCGTCGAGCTTGTCCTTCTTGGCGTATTTGATGTGATACTTCTTCAGATAATGCGCCGGCCGGAAGATGAAGAGCGGCGCCGCCCGCGCCAGAGCCGGCAGGAATTCGGCATTGGGCTCGTCCCAGGTATAGCGAATAGTGACGGGGTCGATCACCTCGACCTTGGGCGGCTTGCCATTGACCATCAACTCGGTCGGCAATCCGCCGGGATTGAGATCGGGATTGTTGGCGACATCTTCCCAGTAATAGCGGAAATCATCGGTGGTGAAGGGCTCGCCATCCGACCATTTCATGCCCTTGCGCAGATGGAAGGTGAAGACCTTGTTATCGACTGCCTCGAAGGCTTCGAGGATATCCGGCACCAGGTTGTAATTGCGGTCATAGCCGATCAGCCGCGCATAGCTATAGGCGACCAGGATCTTGGTGTCTTTCGAGGTGGCGACCAGCATGTGGATTTCACCACCCTGCCGACCCGGCGCGTCCATGGTGGCGATGGCCGGATGCTCGGGCAGGCGCTGGGCGACCGGTGGCAATTTGCCGGCCGCTTCATCGGCACTGAAATAACTTGGGCTGACATAGGCGAGCGGTGCTGCCGGCGTGGCCGCGGCCTGCTGTGCCGGCGCGGCATTCTGGGTGGATGTGGTCTGGGCAGCCGTGTTTTGGGCGGCAGTGTTCTGGCCGGCGGCATCCTGCGCCAAAGCCGGCTTCTGCACAGCAAGCGGGCCAAGCAGCAGCGCTGCCACGGCGAGGCGGCAAAGCGCAGTCCCCAGCAGAAACGGTCGCCGGGCCGTTTTCATGCCGCCACCTCGCGGATATCGATACCGGCGCGCACCCAATGATCCTTGGCGATCTCGACCAGGCCCGGCCGCGCATTGTCGTCGATGGTGAAGGGGCTCGGCCAGGCCGCCGGGATCGAGGCCTTGTCTTCCATCAGCTTGGCAAAATCCAGTTTATGATCGAGCGAGGGATCCGGCACGGCGGCCAGCAGCGCCTTGGTATAAGGATGGGTCGGTGCCCGGAACAGGCGATCGGCCGGCGCC
>DATMUQ010000023.1:0-2477 GCA_035563795.1 Terriglobales bacterium
CCCGCCGATCATCAGCCGCATCGACGGGCGGACTGTTCTGCCCATCGTCTTGCGCGCCCGAGACAACGGCTTCGGCATCAAATACATCTCGGCCGCGGTCCAGGAGGATTACGTCGCCAAAGCCTTCACCGGCTTGCTCGCGGCGGCGACTGCGACCGTTGGCGTCGCCAAGAGCGACGGCACAGCCCTGTTCGTGCTGCCAGAAGATAGCGATCTGAAACAGCCGATGCTGGACAATTTGGGGAGCATCCTGTCACCCGATGCCTCGCCGAATGCCGATACGCGGGAGGTCGCCCTCGGCGCCGGCGCATCGGCTCTCGTCGTCTCTGCGAAACTGGCACCTGAACCGTTCTTTGTCTTTGCCGCGATTGACAAGGCCGTTCTCTGGCAACGCTGGCTTCATTTGGTGGTCTTGCCGGCGCTTTTCGTTGTCATGTCGTCAGCTGCCATCATCGCCTTTGCACATTGGCTTTTGAAACTGCTGCGCAACAGCGCAGCAGAGTCTGCGAAACTTGCGGCGGCACTGATCGAGGCTCAGGCGGCGAACAGATCCAAGCAAGACTTCCTCGCCAATATGAGCCATGAATTGCGGACACCACTGAACGCGATCATCGGCTTCTCTGACTTGATGGCGACGGAAAGCTTCGGCCCGATCGGCAACAACACCTATCACGGCTATGCGGAGGATATCGGCAATGCCGGCCGTCATCTTCTGTCCATCATCGGCGAGATCCTCGACACCGCGAAAATGGATGCCGGTAAAATTGAAATCGGCACCACCATCATCCAGTTCAACGACATCCTGCGGGATTGTGACCACATGCTGGCGACGCGGATTGCGACCAAGGAACTGACGATCTATCGCGAGGTACAGCCGGATCTGCCTGCCTTGTGCATGGACCCAACCCACCTCAAGCGCATCATCCTCAATCTGGTCGGCAATGCCGTGAAATTCACGGCCCGGGGTGGCCGTGTCGATATTCACGCTGCGATCAACGACGACGGCGCCTTCGCCCTGACGATTACCGATACCGGGATCGGCATCCCGGCTCGGCGCCTCGGCAAGCTGTTCAAGCCCTTCTCGCGGGTTGGAGAAAGCCAAGTCCGCAATCACGACGGCATCGGTCTAGGCCTGGTGAATACGCGCCTGATCGTCGAGGCCTATGGCGGCCGGGTCTGGCTGGAAAGTGAATATGGCCGCGGCACCAAGGCATTTGTGATCCTGCCAGCAGGTTGCCTCCAACTGGCGCAGGGCTGAACCCGCTTTCACCTACCCGTCATTGCCCGCCCAGATGGTTTCGCGTATCGTTCGCGCCAGACGGCTTTCTTGCCATTCCTGCCGCCCGCTTCCCCGCAATATTCCTATCCCCCGATAACAAGGCTGCTCATATGACACAGGCTCTCTGGACCGCGGTCGACGACTATCTCTGCCAGCACTTGGTAACCGAGGATGATGCCCTCACCCAGGCTCTGCATGATAGCCATGCCGCAGGGCTGCCCGACATCGCCGTCGCCCCAATCAGGGCAAGATGTTGAATCTGTTCACCCGGCTGATCGGCGCCAAACGCATCCTCGAGATCGGCACGCTGGGCGGCTACAGCACGATCTGGCTTGCACGCGCTTTGCCGGAGGATGGCCGCTTGGTCACCTGCGAATACAGCCCGAAACATGCCGAAGTTGCCGAGCGCAATATCGCCCGGGCCGGCCTCGCCAAAAAGGTCGAGATCCGTGTTGGCCCGGCCCTGCATAGCCTGCCGCTGCTGCAGGCCCAGGAACATCCGCCCTTCGACCTGGTCTTCATCGACGCCGACAAGCAGAACAATGCCAATTACGTGCAATGGTCCTTGAAGCTGACGCGCCCGGGCAGCTTGATCATCGTCGATAATGTGGTGCGCGGTGGCCGGGTCATCGACGCCGATAGCAAAGATGAGATGGTCGAAGGCGTACGGCGCATGAATGAGCTGCTTGCCGCCGAGCCGCGGCTCGATGCCACTGCCATCCAGACCGTCGGTACGAAAGGCTATGACGGCTTTGCCTTGGCCCTGGTGCGTGAATGACGGGTACGCGAATGACGGTGAAGCCTGAATGACGATGCGTGGCCGCGGCTATTACCGCCACAAGCGATAGAAGTGATGGACGGGGCCGTGTCCGCTGCCGACTGACAATTGTTCTGCAGCAGCAATGGCACCGGTGATATAGGCCTTCGCGTCGCTCACCGCCGCCGTGACGTCATCACCCTGCGCCAGGAAAGCGGCAATGGCCGCTGAAAGCGTGCAGCCCGTGCCATGGGTATTGGCGGTCTCGATCCGCGGCGCCGTGAAGTGCCGGCTGCCGGCCGCCGAAACCAGCAGATCCGGGCTGGTCGCACCACCGAGATGTCCGCCCTTCAGCAAAACATACGGACAGCCGAGCGCCAGCAGGGCCTGGCCAGTCTCCGCCATCGCCGGCTCATCGGTTGGCGCCGGCTGCCCGAGGAT
>DATMUQ010000024.1:0-4053 GCA_035563795.1 Terriglobales bacterium
ACTCTATGACCCGGCCGACGAACATGATGCCTGCGGTGTCGGCACCATCGTTGCGATCGACGGCAAGCCGCGGCGCGACGTCGTCCTCAAGGGCATCGAGGCCTTAAAGGCGGTGTGGCATCGCGGCGCTGTCGATGCCGATGGCAAGACCGGTGACGGTGCCGGCATCCATGTGCAGATCCCCCATGCCTTCTTCGAGGATTTCATCCGCAAGGGCGGCCAGGAGATCAACAATCAGAAATTCGCCATCGGCCAGATCTTCCTGCCGCGCACCGATCTTTCCAAGCAGGAGCGCTGCCGCGTCATCGTCGAGCGTGAGATCCTGAATTACGGCTACACGATCTATGGCTGGCGCCAGGTGCCGGTCAATATCGCCATCATCGGCGAGAAGGCCAATGCGACGCGGCCCGAGATCGAGCAGATCATGATCTGCAACAATCGCGGCGTCACCGAAGAACAGTTCGAGACCGATCTTTATGTCATCCGCCGCCGCATCGAGAAGGCATCGGCCGGCGAAGGCATCGGCGAGCTCTACATCTGCTCGATGTCCTGCCGCTCGATGATCTATAAGGGCATGTTCCTCGCCGAGCAGCTCACCGCCTTCTACCCGGATCTTCTCGACGAGCGCTTCGTCTCGAACTTCGCCATCTATCACCAGCGTTATTCGACCAACACCTTCCCGACCTGGAGCCTTGCCCAGCCGTTCCGGGTGATCGCCCATAACGGCGAGATCAACACGCTGAAGGGCAATGTCAATTGGATGACGGCGCATGAGACACGGATGGATTCCGGCGTCTATGGCGAGCATATGGGTGAGCTGAAGCCGGTCGTTCAATCGGGCGGCTCGGATTCGGCAGCGCTCGACAATGTCTTCGAGATCATGGTGACGGAAGAGCGGCCGCTGCCCATGGTGCGCTGCCTGCTGGTCCCCGATGTCTGGGCCGACCGCGAGGCCATGCCGCAGGCCCACAAGGATCTCTTCAGCTATTGCAATTCGGTGATGGAGCCCTGGGATGGCCCCGCCGCCATTTGCGCCTTTGCCGGCAACTGGGTGGTGGCCTTCACCGACCGCAATGGCCTGCGCCCGCTGCGTTATGCCCTGACCGATGACGGCCTGCTGGTGGCCGGTTCGGAAACCGGCATGGTGCGCCTGATGGAAGAGAATGTGATCGCCAAGTCGCGCCTCGGGCCGGGCCAGATGATCGCCGTCGATCTCAGTGAGGGCAAGCTCTACAGCAATGGCGAGATCCTCGACAAGCTGACCGAGGGTGCCGATTTCAGCAACTGGGTGAAGCAGATCACGGTGATCGACGACCTGGTGCGCGAGACCCGCGGCCAGCCGACTATCTTCGAGCGCGATCTCCTGCGCCGCCGCCAGGTCGGGGCCGGCCTGTCGCTGGAAGATCTCGAGCTCATTCTCCAGCCGATGGTGGAAGAGGCGAAGGAAGCCATCGTCTCGATGGGCGACGATACCCCGCTCGCCATCCTGAGCGACCAGTATCGCGGGCTGCATCACTTCTTCCGGCAGAATTTCAGCCAGGTCACCAATCCGCCGATCGACAGCCTGCGCGAAGCCCGGGTGATGAGCCTGAAGACCCGCCTCGGCAATCTCGGCAATGTGCTCGACGAAGACGAGTCGCAATGCCGCCTGCTGCAGCTCGAGAGCCCGGTCCTCTCCACCGCCGAATTCGAGGCGATGCGCGCCTATATGGGCGAGAGTGCTGCCGTCATCGACTGCACCTTCGACCCGAAATCCGGCGACAATGCCTTGCGCGATGCCGTGCAATCGGTTCGCCGCCAGGCCGAGGATGCCGTGCGCGAAGGCGCCACCCATATCATCCTGACCGATGAGCGGGTCAGCCGCGACCGTGCCGCCATCCCGATGATCCTGGCGACCGGTGCCGTCCATGTGCATCTGCTGCGCCAGCAATTGCGCACCTTCATCTCGCTCAATGTGCGTTCCGGCGAATGCGTCGACGTGCATCATTTCTGCGTGCTGATCGGTGTCGGCGCCACCACCGTCAATGCCTATGTCGCCGAAGCCAGCATCGCCGACCGCCAGGCCCGCGGCCTCTTCGGCAATCTCAGCCTCGATGACTGTCTCGCGCGCTATAGGAAGGCGATCGACCAGGGCATCCTGAAGGTGATGTCGAAGATGGGCATCGCCGTCATCTCCTCCTATCGCGGCGGCGCCAATTTCGAGGCGCTGGGCCTGTCGCGCACCCTGGTTGCCGAGTACTTCCCCAACATGCCGTCACGCATTTCCGGCATCGGCATGACCGGTATCCAGCACCGCGTGCAGGCCTTGCATGACCGGGCCTGGGCGAGCGATGTCGTTGCCCTGCCGGTCGGTGGCTTCTACCGCTATCGGAAGAGCGGCGAGGTCCATGCCTGGGCGCCGGAACTCATCCACACCCTGCAGAAGGCGGTGGATGCCGAATCCTATTCGACCTTCAAGCGCTATACCGAGGCGGTCACCAAGCTGCCGCCAGTGGCGATCCGCGATCTCCTGGATTTCGTGCCGACCGGCAAGACCAGCTCGGTCGATGAGGTCGAGAGCATCACCGAGATCCGCAAGCGCTTCGTCACCCCCGGCATGTCGCTGGGGGCGCTGAGCATGGAAGCCCATGGCACGCTCAACATCGCCATGAACCGGATCGGCGCCAAGTCGGATAGCGGCGAAGGTGGCGAGGATCCGGCCCGCTTCCGCCCGCAGCCCAATGGCGACAATGCCAATTCGGCGATCAAGCAGATCGCCTCGGGCCGCTTTGGTGTGACGGCCGAGTATCTCAGCAATTGCCGCGAGATCGAGATCAAGGTCGCCCAGGGTGCCAAGCCCGGTGAAGGCGGTCAGTTGCCGGCCTTCAAGGTGACCCTGGAAATCGCCCGGCTGCGGCACGCGACACCCGGCGTGTCGCTGATCTCGCCGCCGCCGCATCACGACATCTATTCGATCGAGGATCTGGCCCAGCTCATCTATGACTTGAAGCAGATCAACCCGACTGCCAAGGTCTGCGTGAAGCTGGTGGCCAGGAGCGGCATCGGCACCATTGCGGCCGGCGTCGCCAAGGCCAAGGCCGACGTCATCCTGGTCTCGGGCCATGTCGGCGGTACCGGCGCCTCACCCCATACCAGCGTCAAATATGCCGGCATTCCCTGGGAAATGGGCCTCGCCGAGGTGCATCAGGTGCTGACTCTCAATCGCTTGCGCCACCGGGTAAAGCTGCGCACCGATGGCGGCATCAAGACCGGCCGCGACGTGGTCATCGCCGCCATCCTGGGCGCCGAGGAGTTCGGCATCGGCACGGCATCATTGGTGTCCATGGGCTGCATCATGGTGCGGCAGTGCCATTCCAATACCTGCCCGGTCGGTGTCTGCACCCAGGATGAGAAATTGCGGGCCAAGTTCACCGGCACGCCGGAGAAGGTGGTCAACCTCTTCAGCTTCATCGCCGAGGAAGTGCGCGAGATACTGGCCGGCCTCGGCTTCAAGACCCTGAACGAGGTGATCGGCCGCACGGAATTGCTGGAACAGGTCAGCCGCGGCGCTGCCGATCTGGACGATCTCGATCTCAACCCGCTGCTGGCCCAGGCCGATCCGGGCGACCAAGCGCGCTATTGCACCCTCGAGGGCCGCAACGAGGTGCCGGACACCTTGGACGCGCAGATGGTCAAGGATGCCGGGCCGCTGTTCAATGGCGGCGAGAAGATGCAGCTGCAATACAACATCCGCAACACCTTGCGGGCGATCGGCACCAGGCTCTCGGCCGAGATCACCCGGCGCTTCGGCATGACCGGCCTCAAGCCCAACCACCTGACGGTGCGGCTGCGCGGCTCGGCCGGCCAGTCGCTGGGTGCCTTCGCTGTGCAGGGCGTGAAGCTGGAAGTCTTCGGCGATGCCAATGACTATGTCGGCAAGGGTCTCTCGGGTGGCACCATCGTCGTCCGCCAGATGCCGTCCAGCCGCCTCAATGGCAATGAGAACACCATCATTGGCAATACCGTGCTGTACGGTGCCACCGCCGGACGCCTGTTCGCTGGCGGCCAGGCCGG